>CAZEMY010000163.1:2320-5745 GCA_964513405.1 uncultured Desulfobulbaceae bacterium | reverse complement strand
CAGTTTAATAGTTGCGGTATTTGATGGAGCTAATCATTTTTTAAAGTGAGGGAGGTGTGCTTGAAAAATTTTGAAAATCAGGCCTTGAAGCTGGCAGAAGAATATGTCCACCATACCGGCTGCAATATCTTTCTCACCGGCAAGGCCGGTACCGGTAAGACCACCTTTCTCCATGGATTGCAGGAAAGCCAAGGTAAACGGATGGTGATTACGGCTCCCACCGGGGTGGCAGCCATTAATGCGGGGGGGGTGACACTCCATTCTTTTTTCCAGCTTCCCTTTAGCCCTCATCTACCTAATAATAATCAGGAACAGGGCGGTTACCGTCGTTTTTTCAGGTTCAGCAAAGAAAAAAAACGGGTTATCAAGAGTCTTGACCTGCTGGTTATTGATGAAATCAGTATGGTGAGGGCAGATCTGTTAGATGCGGTGGACGAAGTTCTCCGGCGTCTGCGTCGCAATGACAAACCGTTTGGTGGCGTTCAGCTCCTGTTGATTGGTGATCTTCACCAGCTTGCCCCGGTTGCAAGACCAAATGAGTGGAACCTGTTAAAAGAGCATTACAGATCGGTTTATTTTTTCAGCAGCCATGCCCTGGCTCACGCAGAGATGGTAACCATTGAGCTTGAACATATTTACCGTCAGAGTGATAATAATTTTATCAGTCTTCTTAACCGGGTTCGTAACAATAACCTTGACCGGAACCATATTGCCGAATTGAACAGTCGTTACATACCCGGCTTTACCCCGGACGATGGTCAGGGATATATAACTCTGACCACCCATAACGCAAGGGCTGATGCCACTAATAAGGGCAAATTGCGGGAACTTACCGGTAAATCACGGATGTTGAAGGCTGATATTGCGGATGATTTTCCTGAACATCTTTATCCGGCTCCGCTTAATCTGGAACTTAAAAAAAATGCCCAGGTATTGTTTATTCGTAATGATCCCAGTGGCGACAAGAGGTTTTATAATGGTAAAATAGGTAAGGTTGTCGGTTTTAAAGATGATATGGTTATCGTCCGCTGTGTAGGTGATAAAGATGATATTGCGGTTAAACCTTTGGAGTGGGAAAACATAAAGTATACCCTCAATGAGGAAAAACAGGAGATAGAACCGTCTAAAATCGGTTCATTTAATCAGCTGCCTTTAAAACTTGCCTGGGCTATTACCATTCACAAGAGCCAGGGGCTGACTTTTGAGAGAGCCATGATTGACGGTGAGGCTGCCTTTACCCACGGTCAGATTTATGTGGCTCTGAGCCGGTGCCGGAGCATGGAGGGTCTGGTTCTTACCACTCCGCTTGCCAATGCTTCCATGAAGACAGACCCGGCGATTGCTGATTTTGATGTTGAAGTTGGGAAAAACCCTCCCGACCGGCAGCATTTGCAGACAGCTAAAATAGAGTACCAGCAAAGGCTGCTTATGGAGTGTTTTGATTTTGGCCGCTTGCGTTACAATCTTGATTTTCTTGTTCGCCTTATCCTTGGTAACAGAAACATTATTCAGGTGATTGGCCATGACCCGCTCACCATGCCTGAACTCTCAGAAGAGTTGTTCGTGGTGGGAATAAATTTCAGAAATCAGCTGCAAAAACTTTTTGATTCCTGTGCCGGTCTTCCCGCTGATGATACAATGATTGCTGAGAGATTGGCAAAGGCATCGCTCTGGTTTGAAGAAAAGATTAATTCTCTTTTTGGAGACCCCCTTGCCGGCTTAAGTTTTGAGACAGATAATAGTGAGTTGCGTAAAAGACTCGCCCGAAGTTTTGACTTTCTTCTGGCAGAAACAGAGATAAAGCTGGCAGGGGTAAAAAGTTGCCGGCATGGGTTTTCCGCAATAGATTATCTCCATGCCATTGCCCGTGCTGAGCTTGCCAGTGCAGAGGCTGCGGGGGGTAAGAAAAAAAGAAAGGGGCAGAAACAGGGACAGGAAAAGTTTAATGAGGCTGATCTTGCCCATCCCGATCTGTTCAGGCAGCTCAGTGAGTGGCGAAACAGCATTGCGGATGAGCTGGATGTTCCCCGCTTCCAGATCATGCATCAAAGAGTTTTGGGGGAGTTGGCGACAGGTTTGCCGGGCAATGAATATGATTTGAAAAAAATTAAGGGTGTGGGGAAAAAAACAGTTGAGAAGTATGGTGATAAACTGGTTGAAATAATCAGCAGGTATCGAAAAGATAATGATATAAATGAAGTATTAATTGAAAAAAATACAGATAACACCGTTTCTGAAACAAAACAGAAAAGTTTTACAATGTTCAAAGAGGGATTGAGCCTTGAAGAGATTGCCACAAAACGGGAACTGGCAGTTGCCACCATTGAGGGTCATCTTGCCTCGTTTGTCAGCAGTGGGGATATTCCTGTTAGCGGGTTTGTAACAGAAGAAAAACAGGAAAAAATAAAAACGGTTCTTGATACCATGGATGGTAAAAAGACACTTACCGAAATCAAACAATTCCTTGGTGATGATTATTCGTATGGTGATGTCAAAATGATGCTGGCTCATCTTGACTTTGTTCAGCGGCAAGATATTAGTGTTTAAGAAAAATTTAAAAATTAAACCATTTCTTCTTTTTATTGGGTGTATACATTGCCACTCTGTTTCGCCCGTCTTTTTTTGCCTGATACATAGCCTCATCGGCAAGGCCGATAAATTCATTCTTTTTAAAATCTTGCCCTGTCGGTCTGGCACTGGCAACACCGATACTTATTGTTACCCGGTAAGTATCGGTGTCGTCATCAAAAACATGGTTCTCTATGCCTGATCTTATCTTTTCCGCAATCATCTTTGCATCATCCGGTTCTGTCTCCGGGAGGACAAAAATAAATTCTTCCCCACCGTAACGGGCGATTAAATCATATTTACGAATATTTTCCTTACATACCTGGCAAAATTCCTTGAGGATAAAGTCCCCGGTCTGGTGACCGTAAGTATCGTTGAATTTTTTGAAGTGGTCTATGTCGGCAAGGAGAATCGAAATTGTTTTTTCATTTCTGCTGGAACGGTTGATTTCCTTGTCAAGAAAGTTCTGGAAAAATCTGTGGTTGTTAATTTCCGTCAGACCGTCAATATTGGCTATGTTTTTAAGGAATTTATTTTTTTTCTCAAGTTCTCTGGTTATTTTTTCAAGTGCCATTTTGGAGTCAATCAGATCCCTGTTTATCTCTTCATAAGAAAGATTGAGCAGGGAAAGTCTGATATTTGCTTCCTGGAGTATTTCTTCAACGGATTTTGCCGGAGGCATATGGAGGTCAAAATACTCGGCGGTCTGGTTAACTAACTTATGTACTTCTTTAAGGATTTTATTAATGGTGACTGCTTTAAGTTTAAATATTTTTTTTGCTTCGCTTCTAAATAGCTTGTGCCATTTATCAGGTTGATCCGAGTAAAGAATATGGGTCAGGATTTTTGCGAGATAA
>CAZEMY010000163.1:0-2310 GCA_964513405.1 uncultured Desulfobulbaceae bacterium | reverse complement strand
AGGGACTTGGGAAACCCCCAGTGCCTGGTCACTGCATAACCAATATCGTAATGGGGGACACCGATGATTTCCTCTTCAATTTCAATCTCTAATTGTTCGTTATACCCCTGAAGGCGGTTTAAAACCTGGTCATAAATATCCGGCATGGTGGAAGCCATGATAAGTTTACCGATATTTCCAAGGAGTGCAGATGTGAAAATTTCCTCAGTATTGGTGTCAGGAACCTGTTCAAGAATAAGTTTTGCCGCCACCGCTCCGGCAAGGGATTTTTCCCAGAACTCTTTAAAGTTAAAGTCGGTTTTATTGTTACCTTTTCCCATGGAAAGAAATGAAAAAGAAAGTGCCAGGTTAGAGACGGCATTGGTACCGAGAATTGAGACCGCCTGATTTATAGAACTTATTTTTTGCGGGAAAGAGTAAAAAGCGGAGTTGGATACCTTGAGAATCCTAGCGGATAAAGCTATATCTTTGCTGATCAGGTTAGCTATGTCTGCAAGAGTTGTGTCCTCTCGACCGGTCAGGGTAATAAGCCGAGAAGCCACTACGGGAAGGGTGGGTAGATTGTTTGAGCGAAGAACATACTCTAAAACTTCCTGTCTGGTCATTGTCATGGCGTGTCAGTGGTGTGGTATATGGGAAATTTATAACGGATGTATCTGCAATCATTTAGTTGTGAATAAGGTCGCCAGGTTAAAAACTAAACCATTTTTTCTTTTTATTTGGGGTATACATGGCAATCCTGTTCCTTCCTTCTCGTTTTGCCTGATACAAAGCCTCGTCGGCAAGACCTATAAATTCATGTTTTTTAAAGCTCTTCTCGGTCGGTCTGGCACTGGCTACGCCAATGCTCACGGTTACCTGATAAACGGAGTTATCATCAGTAAAATGATGCTTTGCCACTGTTGACCTGATCTTTTCAGCAACTATTTCTGCATCCTCAGGCTCTGTTTCCGGGAGGACAAAAACAAACTCTTCACCACCATACCGGGCAATTAAATCGTATTCACGAATATTTTCCTTGCATAGCCGGCAAAACTCCTTGAGAACAAAGTCTCCAGTCTGGTGACCGTAATTATCGTTAAAATTTTTGAAAAGATCAATGTCAGCAAGAAGAATTGAAATGGTATTTTGATTGCGGATGGAGCGGTTTATTTCCTTGTCAAGAAAGTTTTGGAAATATCTGTGATTATGGATTTCTGTCAGGCCGTCAATATTGGCCATGTTTTTTAGGAGCTTATTTTTAGATTCAAGTTCCCGGGTGATCTTTTCAAGTTTCAGCTTGGAGTGAATTAATTCCCTGTTCATTTCTTCGTAGGAGAGATTTAACAGAGCCAGCTTTATATTGGCTTCCTGGAGAATTTCTTCAACAGATTTTATTGTCGATAGATTAAGGCCGAAATATTCAGAAACCCGGTCAACCTCATTATGTACTACCTTGAGGATTTTATTAATGGTAAGAACATTTAGTTTCAGCAGTCCTTTTGCATTGCGTCTGAATAACTTATGCCATTTATCAGGACTGTCGGAATAGATAATATTGGTCAGAAGCGTTGCTAAGTAAACAGTATTGATGGACAGAGTCATCTGTTTGCTGTTACCGTCATATTTTTCCGGAAAATCATGATGTTTTATGGGAAGTCTGAGAGACTTAGGGAGGCCCCAATGTTCCGTAACCACATAACCAATATCACAATGGGATGTACCGAGTATATCTTCCTCCAGCTCAATTTCTGTTTTTTTGTCACCTTTTTGTAAATCATTTAGAACCTGATTATATAGCTCAGTCATGGTGGTGGCCTGAATAAGTTTACCGATATTTCTAAGGAGTGCAGAGATGAAAATTTCTTCTGTGTCAGCACCGGTAACCTGTTCCATAATAAGCTTTGCAGCCACAGCACCAGTAAGTGATTTTTCCCAGAACTCTTCAAGGTCAAAGCTGCTTTTGTTGTCATTATCCCCCATGGAAAGAAAAGAAAAAGAAAGCACCAGACTATATACAGCATTGGTACCGAGAATGGAGACCGCCTGGTTTATGGTTTTTATTGTCTGTGGGAAAGAATAGAAGGAGGAGTTTGCAACTTTAAGAATCTTGACCGATAAAGCCATATCCATACTGATAAGATTGGCTATGTCGGTAAGGGTGGTTTCCTCCTTACCAATAATGCTGATAAGTTTGGAGGCAACGGTGGGTAGTGTGGGAAGGCCTTCAGATTGAAGAACATGTTGCAGGACTTCCTCTCGGGACATTGTTGTGGTTGTCATTATGTTATCGGTCAAATTTTTCTAAGGCTGGTAAGGTCTGCTGTTCAG
>CAZEMY010000162.1:0-5746 GCA_964513405.1 uncultured Desulfobulbaceae bacterium | reverse complement strand
CACTTCCTTCTATCAATCGACATTCCTTGTTCGACATTCGATATTCAATTTATAATGTTAAATCAACACATGACAGTTTACTCAACATGTCACTTTTTTGTATTGCACCCCTTCACCGTTGCATACCTATTCCCAATATACCATCCGACACCATGCGTCCTTTTCTCCATTTCACCCTCAGACAGCGGGTACTGTTTAACCTGCTCTTTGTTCTCACCATGGTTATTGGAGCCTGGACAATTTTCAACTCTCCGGTTGAGAGATACCCGAATATCCAGTTCGGTAAAGTCCTGATCGATACATATTATCCCGGTGCGTCTCCACAGGATGTGGAAGCTTTGATTACCACAGTTATTGAGGAAGAAATCGAAGACCTGGACAATCTTGAATACATCATGTCCAACTCCTACCGGGAACGCTCATCCATTCTGATAAAGTTTATTGACGATAGCGACTATGATAAAGGGTTTGATGAACTTCGTTTCCGAATCCAGTCCATCCTTAAAGAACTGCCGCCAACCGCCCAGCACCCCACTCTTAATAAGCTTGATGTTAATGACTGGTTTCCGGTTATCTCTGTAAATATCTTCGGTGATCGATCCAACCGTGCCTTGGCTTTGATTGGTGAAGAGTTGAAACTGAAACTTATTAATATCCCCGGAGTAAAGGAAATAAAGCTGGTCGGCGAACAGGTGCGGGAATTTCATGTTATCCTTGACCCTGTAAAAATGCGTAAATTTGGTCTTTCATTTACCCAGACCTCCCTGGCACTTAAGCAGGCCAATATCATTATTCCGGCCGGAGACTTCACCGACCATGGCGGAGAAATATCTCTCAGAGTTGATGAGCGATTCCGGAGCCGGGATCAGGTTATGTCCACCATTATCCGCAAGGATGGTGATGGTTCCTTTGTCCGGATCAGCGATATTGCCGAAGATGGACGGCTTGCCTACCGTTCCCCTTTTGTTATCTCTTCAGTGAACGGTAAAGATTGTATAACCCTTCAGCTTATCAAGACCAGGCAGGGTAATGCCATTAACATAGCCAACGCAACCCGGGAGATTATTGATCAGGAAAGGCATCTCTATGAAAAGGAAGATGTCCACCTCGTCCTTACCCAGGATTCAACCGTCAGGATAAACGATTCCATTCGGGTGCTTGGCTCCAACCTGCTGACCGGTATAATTCTCATCTGTCTGCTGATGTATGGGATGATGGGATTTCGTAATGCAGCTCTGACCACCATCGGTATCCCTTTTTCATTTTTGGTCACCATGACCATAATGTTTTTTACCGGCAACTCCATCAATGAGATATCTCTGTTTGCCTTTGTTCTCGTCTCCGGAATAATTGTTGATAATGCCATCATGGTGGTGGAAAATATTTATCGTCATCTCCAGAGCGGTAAAAAGAGACTTGATGCGGTTATTGACGGTACCTGTGAGGTGTTCTTTCCTATTATTTCGGCAACCCTGACCACTATTGCCGCCTTTTTGCCCATGCTGATCATGACCGGATCCGTCGGTGATTTTTTTGCAATTATCCCCATTGCCGTCAGTTATGCCCTTTTGGCATCACTTTTCCAGTGTCTTTTTATCCTCCCCATCCATTATCTGGAATATGGTCCCCATGCAAAACCAGGAGGAACAGGTGGAAAAGGACAAGATAATTACACAGTTATATGCGAAAATTTAAAACTTCCGGTGGATGATACCCTGTTCATGTCCGTAATTCGCCGTTTTTTCAACCGCTGCCTGCAGATATGTCTCAATTATCGCTATAGCTGTCTTGCCGCTATAGCTGTTCTTTTTATCATCGCCATGGTTATTGCATCTCTCTCAATCTCCGGCAAAATGAACCTGATTAAGGTTCAGCTTTTTCCCGATGACTATTCCATTTACTATGTGGAAATAAGCGGCCCTGTCGGCACTTCCATAGAAGACACCCATAAACTGATTAAAAAAATATCTGCGGATATTATGGACGACGGTCCCGGCATGGCAATTTCTGCCCAGGGAATTGCCGGATTTTACCTCAATGTGGATTATATGGCAGTCTGGGGGGATCATCTTGGGCATGTGGTGGTCACCTTGCCCGGCAAGGATAAACGGGAATTTGGAGATGCACCGGTAAATGATATCTTTATCCACCTCAATGCCATGCGGGAAAGAATTGAGAAGTCTTATGCCTATACCGGTTTTGAACTAGGGGTACGACCGGAAAAGGACGGCCCCCCAACCGGCAAAGATGTAAACATTCGTATCCTTGGCAAACAACCTCACCTTAACCGGCAGCTTGCTAATGAACTTCTTGATTTTCTCAGGAATGATTCGGAAATTGGTCCTGCCCTGATAGACCTTGGTGATGATCAGGGGCAGCCCGGCAGAGTGGTTACTTTTCGGATAAACAGGGAGAGAGTTGCGGAATACGGGTTGACTGTTGACCAGGTCGCCATTATTGCCGGCTCAGCCTTAAATGGTAAGCTGGTCGGGCAATACAGGTTGATTGATGAAGAAATTGATATCAAATTAAAAATAAATAACGATACAGAGGGCGGCTTGGAGAAACTTATGGGGCTTCCTGTTATCGAACGGGCAATGGGTTCTGTTCTTCTCTCTGATCTGTGCCAGCCTGTTTTCTCGGCTGAGCCGGGATTTTTGAACAGGTATAACGGTAAAAGAGCTATTACTCTGACCGCCAATATCCGTGAAGGCAGTGCGGTGTCAACAGCTCGTGTTGTCGAACGAACAAAACATTTTTTTCGGATAATCCAGGAGAATTACCCTGGTACATCTTTAAATTTTGCCGGAGAACATGAAACCACCCAGCGTTCTTTTACCTCGCTCGCCTACGCTTTTGTTATTGCCCTGCTTCTTATTTATTTTATCCTTGCCAACCAGTTCAACTCTTACATTCAGCCACTGATTATAATTTCTTCAGTTGTTTTTGCTCTAATTGGCATTATCTTCGGAACATTTATATCACAAACTCTCTTTACTATTGACTCGTTCATCGCTATTGTTGGAGTCACCGGAGTGGTTGTCAACAGTTCCCTTGTTCTGGTAGAATTCACAAACAAGTCATATAAACAGGGTTTATCAATCCGGGAAGCAATTGTCCAGGGGGCAAATATACGGCTCCGTCCCATCATCCTGACCACCTTGACCACAACTCTTGGTCTGCTGCCCATGGCAATTGGAATACCGGAGTATTCCCTGATATGGGGTTCCATGGCGATGACCTTTGTTACCGGTCTCTGCACTGCCACATTCCTGACTCTGACCATTGTCCCGGTGGAGTGGGACTTATTGATGAGAGCTACTGATAAAAATAAAAATAATCATCACGGGAAAATAAAAATTAAAATAGAGAAAAATCCAGCATGAGCAAAAAAGCAGAACAAAGGTGTGATACTGATAAACAAAAAATATTTCCAAGTCGTCAATATTCGGAAGATGTTTCGGTGCTTAAGTTGGGGGAAAAAACCATTCTTCTGGTTGGTACCGCTCATATCTCTCGGCGGTCAGCTGATCTGGTTGAGGAAATAATTAATAACGAACTTCCCGATACGGTATGTATAGAGTTAGATGATAAAAGGTTTGAGGCTCTCTCTAAGCCGCAACGATGGGAACAGCTTGATTTAAAGCAGATTATTCGTAAAAAACAGCTCTCCACCCTGCTGGTTAATCTGGTTCTTTCCTCATATCAGAAAAAACTTGGCGGTCAGCTTGGGGTCATGCCAGGTATCGAGCTTCTAAAAGCTGCTGAGGTAGCGAAAGAAAACAGTATTCCCATCCAACTCTGTGACAGAGAAATCAGGGTTACCCTGCGAAGAGCCTGGCGTGCCACCTCATTATGGAAAAAAGGTTATCTGATGGCTTCTCTTTTCGCCTCTCTCTTTGATGATACCAAACTTGATGAAGACAAACTGGCGGAGCTTCGCAAAAAAGATGTTCTTTCCGGCTTGATGGAGGAACTGGGCGAGACCATGCCGGATACCAAGAAAGCTCTCATTGATGAGCGGGACATCTTTATGGCGGAAAAGATCAAAGCTGCCTCTGGTAAAAAAATTGTTGCAGTGGTTGGTGCCGGTCATATGGAAGGGATCAAAAAAGAAATTTATACAGATAACAGCAGCAAAATGGCAGAGATAAGCACCATTCCACCCCTGGCAAAACAATGGAAATATATTGGCTGGTCGGTACCGGTGGTTATTCTGCTTTCCATTGCTGTAATCGGTTTCCGCCAGGGAATCGGTGAAGCCGGAGCCAATGCCCTGTTCTGGGTGCTTGCCAACAGTATTCCGGCCTCCATTGGTGCTGTAATAGCTTTTGCCCATCCGGCAACCATTGTTGCCGCCTTTGTTGCTGCCCCTTTCACCAGCTTGACTCCTATCATCGGGGCTGGCTATGTATGTGCCTTTGTTCAGGTGATGACCAAACCGCCGGTGGTAAAAGAATTTGAGTCCGCAGGAACTGATATCAGTAGCATCAGGGGATGGTGGCAGAATAAGTTATTACGGGTTTTTCTGGTTTTTATGCTTACCGGTTTTGGTTCTTTTATAGGTAACTGGGTGGGCGGATATAGAATTATTACTAATCTTTTTCAGGCTTGACCTATTTATGGTTGATATGCTGATGGACTTAAAAACAATAACAAAACAGGTAAGGTAAACAGTGACAGAAAAAAAAGATAATGAAGAGGAAGTAATTCACCTGAGCGGTAAGGGGAAAAAAATATTACGAGGACTGGCCCATAAACTTGAACCGGTGGTGTATGTCGGCAAGGATGGTTTATCCAAGTCTCTGTTTTCCTCTGTCCGGCAGGCATTGACGGCCCGTGAACTGATAAAAATAAAACTTGGTCAGAACTGCCCGGTGGAGAAAAAAGAAGCGGCAAGCATGCTTGCTGAGCAAACCGGTTCCGCACTGGTACAGTTAATTGGCAAAACAGTTATTCTTTACTGTCCCAATCCGGATTTGGATAAAGATAAAAGAATTACTTCCATTGTTTAAGGAAGTGGAGGAGAATGAATATTATGGAATTTATGGTGTCTCCCATATTGATCTGGTTTCTGGTGGGAATAGTTTTTTTCGTCATAGAAGTCACCATGCCCGGCTTTATTCTTTTCTTTTTCGGTCTTGGTGCCTGGGCAACCGCCATGACAATCTTTTTTGTTGATATAGATCTTACCAGTCAATTACTTGTTTTTATAACGGCCAGCCTGTTGTCTTTACTGCTGCTCAGGGTCTGGATGCGTAACATATTTATTGGTAAAACCATTTTTGAAGAGGGTTCCGTCAATGCCAATCCAAATGCAGCAACAGGAGTTGTCATAGAAGAAATCTGCCCGCCCCGCCAGGGAAAAATCAAATATGGCGGTTCTTTCTGGCAGGCTGAAGCAGAGGTTCCAATTAAGGTAAATGCTGTGGTTATAATAGTTGAGCAAACAAATCTACTGGTCAAGGTACGACCGAAAACTGAGGAGGAAGATTAAATGGAACTGCTTTTTGGTGTAGCAACCCTTGTTGTTTTAATTTTTATAATTCTGGCAAAGACTGCGGTTATTGTCCCCCAGAAAAAAGAATTTGTGGTTGAGCGGTTAGGTAAGTATAGAACCAGTCTGGGGGCAGGTTTTCATATCCTGATTCCCTTTATCGACAAAATCCCCTATAGGCGATCGTTGAAGGAGGAGCCAATTGATATTGCCGCCCAAACCTGTATAACTGCTGATAATGTCACCATG
>CAZEMY010000161.1:0-5754 GCA_964513405.1 uncultured Desulfobulbaceae bacterium | reverse complement strand
CCTATGAGTCAAGCAAGTGGCTGTGGGCGTTTGCCTTAATGTTTCATTACGGTTTTCTTTTGGTTGTAATCCGCCATATGAGGTTTGTTCTTGATCCGATCCCAGCACCCCTCGTCTGGTTAGGACATTTCGACTCCATTTTCCACCTTGGGGTTCCACCTGTATACCTAAGCAGTTTAGCTCTGCTGGGCGGATTATTCTTCCTTTTCGCTCGTCGGATTACTAACAGGCAGGTGCGTTATATTTCCCTTGCCAATGATTATTTCCCCATCTTTCTTATTCTGGGCATTGTCATTACCGGGATTCTGATGCGTATGTTTATCCGTACGGATATTGACCTTATTGCCATCAGGCAGTTGACCATGGGGTTAGTAACCTTTTCACCGACAACCATTGGGGATATAGGTTCCATATTTTATATTCATTTCTTTCTTGTCTGTGTGTTACTTGCCTATTTCCCATTTTCCAAGCTGATGCACATGGGGGGTGTTTTCTTGAGTCCGACCCGAAACATGGCCAATGACAGCCGTATGCGTCGCCATATAAACCCATGGAATCCTGAGATAAAACCTCATTCCTACGCCGATTACGAAGACGAATTCCGTGCCGATATGGTTGAGCAGGGTATTCCTGTTGACAAGCCTCTTGCCGAAAAAAATGACGCAGAAGCAGAAAAGGCTTAAACGACAAAAACCGGATAGCTATAGCAAACCATTAATAGAAAAAAGGTAAAAAAATGGCAGTTGTAAAGTTAGACAAGTTGGCAAAAAGCGTGGCTAAAGGGCCGTCGCTGATGACCGGCTCATATCCAACCAAGGACTGGATGGATGTCCCGGTGGTGTTTAAGCCTGGTAACTATGCGTACACGACCAAGCCGGAAAAGCTGGAATATCTAAACAGCCAGCAGGGGGTAAGTTTTCCCAATGCTCGAGCATGGAATCCTGAGGATGATGACTGGCAGCTTCCTGAAGACTGGAAAGAAACTATAATCAATGGTCTGGCAGAAAGGCTTGACAAATTTCGTTCACTTAAAATTTTCATGGACTGCTGTGTCCGCTGCGGTGCCTGTGCAGATAAATGTCATTTCTTCCTTGGAACCGGTGATCCCAAAAACATGCCGCTTTTAAGAGCTGAGCTGCTGCGTTCGGTTTATCGGCAGGAGTTCACCAAAGCCGGTAAGATACTCGGCAGGCTCGCCGGGGGACGAAAAATGACCGCTGCTGTCCTTAAAGAGTGGTTCATGTACGCTTACCAGTGTACAGAGTGTCGCCGCTGTTCTGTTTTCTGCCCTTATGGGATTGATACTGCAGAAATCACCATGATGCTCAGGGAGCTTCTCCATCTTGTTGGCTGCGGAATTAACTGGGCCATGGAACCTGTGGCCAACTCCAATCGTACCGGTAACCATATGGGGCTTACCCCCCAGGCTTTCAAGGGGAATGTTGAGTTCCTTTGCGAAGATATCGAGGGGCTTACCGGTATTCATATTGAACCGTCGTTCAACCGCAAGGGAGCGGAAGTTCTCTTTGTTACCCCGTCTGCGGATGTCTTTGCCGAGCCGGGTCTATTCACCTGTATGGGGTACCTGCTTCTCTTTGAGGCCATAGGGCTTGACTATACCTGGTCAACCTATACTTCCGAAGGTGGTAACTTTGGTCTCTTCACCTCCAACGAGATGATGAAGAAACTCAATGCCAAGATGTATGCCGAGGCTGAGAGGCTCGGAGTCAAATGGATTCTTGGTGGTGAATGTGGTCATATGTGGCGGGTTATCCACCAGTACATGGACACCATGAATGGGCCGGCAGACTTTCTTGAAGTTCCCAAATCCCCGATCACCGGTACAGTCTTTGAAAATGCGGCCTCAACCAAGATGGTTCATATCTCAGAGTTCACCGCTGATCTGATTAAAGAGGGAAAAATCAAACTTGACAAAAGCCGTAACGATCATGTCAAGGCCACCTACCACGATTCATGTAACCCTGCCCGAGCCATGGGACTTATTGAAGAACCAAGATATCTGCTTGATAAGACCCTTAACTTCTGGCGGGAAATGCCGGAAAACACCATCCGGGAAAAAACTTTCTGCTGTGGCTCAGGTACGGCTCTTAATACCGATGAAATAATGGAACTGCGAATGCGTTCCGGTCTTCCCCGTGCCAATGCAGTCCGTTTTGCCGCGGATAAATACGCACTCAATATGCTTGCCTGTGTCTGTGCCATTGACCGGGCTACCTTAACGACCCTGATGGATTACTGGAACCCTGATATTCAGGTTTGCGGGGTGTCGGAGTTGATTGGTAACGCTTTGGTTATAGATGGCGAAAAACGAGCTGATATGCCCGAAGGTCTTCGGACCATGCTTTTTTAAAGGTAACTTTTAAGGAGCAGTGCACAGCTAAGGGTAATTTGTTGCCCATCCGGAACGGTTACTTTAAAAGTAACCATTGGGAAAGATAAGAAATCAGTGATAAACTGCATGCCCTCAAATGATTGAATATTAACCAGTTTTCAATCATTTGCAGAATGGAGGAAAAACAATGTATGATAGCGGTAAAATAATTCCAGGACTTATTATTTTTGTCCTGCTTGTCAGTTTTCCGGTCTGGTATAACCACGGTGATGCTGGGGAAGCACCGGTGCTGGAAATGCCGGAAGAGGGTCTGCAGTGTATACTGCCTGCTGCGGAAATGCGGGCCAAACACATGCAGCTTCTTGATGAGTGGCGAGATGATGCTTTAAGAAGAGGAGAGCGGGGATTTACTGTCCAGGTTGGCGATCAGATGTTCAAAAAGGGATTGACCACTACCTGTATGGAGTGCCACACCAGCTATCAACGATTCTGTAACGAATGTCATGAACATGTAGCGGTCAAAGTGTATTGCTGGGAGTGCCATGTCGCTCCTGTTGACTGAGGGGATATAAAAATGGACAACAAAAGAAGAAATTTCCTTAAAATTGCCGGGATTGGCACCATCGCAGGTCTGGGTGGTACCGCCGTGTTTGATCGGTTTATTTCGGGAAGTGTGCCAGCTGGTGCCGAGGCGGCTGGTGGCAAAAACGAGAAGAAAGGCACTGTTAGTGGTAGACGGCTTGGTATGGTTGTTGACTTGCGCAAATTCTACGCCCAGCCTGAGCTTATGGTAAAAGTGGAGAAGGCTTGTCATCAGCACCATAATGTCCCTGATTTTCCTGACAAAAAGGACGAGATTAAGTGGATCTGGCCGGTCAAATTCAAAAATGCCTTCCCTAAAAAGAGCAAGCTCTATAAAGACGATGCTACTACAAAGGAAATGGTTCCGGTATTCTGTAACCACTGTGATACCCCTCCCTGCGTGAAGGTATGTCCTACCAGGGCGACTTTCGTAGATGATGACGGCATTATTGCCATGGATTATCACCGATGTATCGGTTGTCGGTTCTGTATGGTTGGCTGTCCTTATGGAGCGAGGAGTTTTAACTGGTTTGATCCTAGAAAGGCGCTTGACATGAGCAAAATAAACCCGGACAAGCCAACCAGGGGTAGAGGTGTCGTTGAGAAGTGCAATTTCTGTGCAGATCTTGTTGGTCTTGGCAAAATACCCAAATGTGTTGAAGCCTGTGGCGATACCAGGGCTATGACTTTTGGTGACCTGAACGACCCTGATTCTGAAATCAGAAAAGTTCTAAGAGAAAATTTCACCATTCAAAGAAATCCCGCTTTGGGAACCTATCCATCTGTATTCTATATCGTGTGAGGTCGCCATGTTTGAAAAAGCATTAAAAGGAAACAAGTATTACTGGATGTGGCTGGCCTTTCTCGGGGTATGGATGGGAATTGCCGCTTTTTGTTACATACAACAGTATTTAACCGGGATGGGATTAACCGGGATGAGCAGAGATGTTCCCTGGGGTATATATATTGGCCAGTTTACCTTTCTGGTCGGGGTTGCTGCCGGTGGGGTTATGCTGGTTCTCCCCTACTATGTGCATAATTTCAAGGAGTTTGGAAAAATCACCATTCTCGGTGAGTTTCTCGCCATTTCCGCTATTATTATGTGCCTGGCCTTTATTGTGGTTGATATTGGTCGCCCGTTGGCCATGCTTAATATGATTCTCTATCCTCAACCTAAATCAATGCTGTTCTACGACATGCTTGTCCTGAACGCTTATCTGTTTGTTAATATTCTCTGTGCCTGGGTTATCCTAACAGCAGAGAGAAAACAAATCTCCCCACCCAAGTGGATATATTTCTTTATCTTCCTTTCCATACCACTTGCGATTTCTATCCATACCGTTACTGCGATGCTCTACTGTGGTCTAACCGGACGGCACTTCTGGTTGACTGCCATTGTTGCTCCCCGCTTTCTTGCCTCTGCTTTTGCTGCCGGGCCTGCCCTGCTTGTGGTTATAGCTCTTATTTTAAAAAGAGTGGCTAATTTTGATGCCGGGCGAAAAGCATTGGACAAGATGATTACGATTATAGTTTATGCTACTTTAATCAATGTATTTTTTGTTGGTCTTGAATTTTTTGTCGGCTATTACTCCGGTATGCCGAGCAAGATATACACCCTCCAATATCAGTTTTTTGGCCTTGAGATCGACGGTCAGGTTTATAACAACCTCGTTCCTTTTATGTGGGGATTTGTGGTCCTGGTAATTGCAGGTCTTGCGGTACTCACAACCCCGTACACCAGAAAACATAAAAATGATCTCTGGATAGGACTCGGTTGTGCGGCAATTTTCTTTGCCGGCTGGCTTGATAAAGGAATCGGCTTTGTCCTTGGTGGTTTTGTTCCTACACCTCTGCATACGGTCACAGAATATATTCCTCACATCAACGAAATCTTCATAACCATCGGCATCTGGGCAATGGGTTGCTTTATCCTTACGGTCCTATACAAGATAGCACTCGGTGTCCATCATGAGGTGCATGATGAGTGACTTATATGTTGTAATGATTGAGAGTGCGTTTACTCTTTAATCGTATTGAAAATAAAAAATAAAAATCCCCTGCTATCATGTGTAGCAGGGGATTTTTTTATGTCCACTGTTTCTCCCATGGGATTGATTCCCAATTTTTTATAAAGATATTTTTTGAAAAAGATTCAAATCGTCAGACTCGATAAATATAAAAAAAAATGATTGTAGTATTTAATTACATACGGGATAATTTGATAAGGATTTTTAATAATAGTATTAAAAAACAACAATACAACAGGTAACTAAATGAACTATAAAGGTATCATCACATTAGAGCTGGGAAAAAGGTCAGGAAAGCCATGCATAAGAGGTTTAAGGATTACAGTATATGATGTTCTAAATATGCTCGCAGAGGGAATGGAGTCAAGAGAAATTCTTGATGATTTTTCTGAACTAACAAAGGATGATATTCAAGCATGTCTCGCTTATGCCGCAGATAGAGAACATAACCAAATAGTGATATCACAATGAAATTGCTATTTGATGAACACCTATCGCATAAGCTCGTTTCAAAAATCTCCGATATTTTCCCGAACTCAAAACATGTAAAGGAGTTAAAATTGCAAAGTGAAAGTGATTTAAAAATATGGGAATATGCGAAGAATAACGAATTTGTCATTGTCTCAAAGGATTCAGACTTTGTGGATATTGTCAATATTAAAGGATATCCTCCTTATTTAGTCTGGATACGTTCAGGAAATGTCAGAGTAAAAGAAATCGAAAAAACGATAAGAAACGTAAGCGCCACATTAAGCACATGTCGCCAAGACCAGCGAGGTCAGTTGCTTTTGG
>CAZEMY010000160.1:0-5776 GCA_964513405.1 uncultured Desulfobulbaceae bacterium | reverse complement strand
CCTTTGAGCAGGAAGGATGGCATTATCACTTAGAGGACAGCGACCAGCCCCTCCAATACCAGGGAGTGGTCTATAACGAAATGAAAGGTGCTTTTTCCGATCCTTTTCGCCACCTGTTTCATAATATATTTAAAGGGCTTATGCCGGGTTCAACCTATGCCCATGAATCGGGCGGTGACCCGGAATTTATCCTTGATCTTGATTACGATGCATTTGTGGATTTCCATAAAAAACATTATCACCCCTCCAACAGTATGCTGTTTTTTTATGGTGACGCTGATCTTTCTGAAGAGCTGGCCTTCGTCGAGGATAATTTTTTAAACAAATACGAGAGTGTCGGAGAAAAAAGCACTATTGAACCCGGAACCCCAACCATAGAGCCAGTATTTATCGAAGAGACATACGGTGTCCAGCCGGGATCGGGTACAGATGGTAAAACTTTTCTTGCCGTTGGTTCTCTAGCCGGAGATATAAGCAATCGTAAACTTAACACCGCCCTCCAGGTGATTGCCAATATTCTTTTTAACTCTGATGCCTCTCCGTTAAAAAATAAAATAATCGAATCCGGGTTATGCCATGATTTCGGTGGGCTTTTTGTGACCGGTTCATCTGCCAGGAGCTTTATGCTCACCTATTTGATTGGCTGTGACCCCGATAAACGGGATAAATTTCTTGAAATTTATAAACAGGCCCTGGGAGATATGGTCGAAAATGGATTGGATCGTGATCTGGTTCTCTCCGAATTGAATAAATATGAGTTTTCAGTCAGGGAGGAACTGAACAAGCCGCAACGGGGGCTTGAAATGATAACCAAGGCCCTGACCGCCATGAAATATGGAGCCGACCCGTTTGCAGCCCTTGAAATAGAACAGCTCTTTGGCGAAATCCGCAGCGAGGCCATGGAAAACGGTTTTTTTGAAGAGGTTATAAGGGAGCATCTTCTTGATAACGAGGCAACTGCCATTGTTACCCTGAAACCAGATCCGAACAAAATGGCCAGGGGGCAGGAAAAGGAAAACAAACGGCTTGCTGAGTATGCAGACAAGCTTGGCGGGCAGGGCTTGGAGGAACTGGTGCGACGCACAACCGAGCTGATAAAACTCCAGGCGGAGACAAACGATGCAGATACTTTGTCCCTTCTCCCCTCTCTTGACATTAAAGATTTAAACCGGGATTTACCTTTTTTTCAGGCTGAGACTGAAGTTCTTGATGACCAGAAACTTATCGTCAGTGAGCTTGATACCAATGGTATAGCCTATGTTGATATTGGCTTTGACTGTTCCGGATTGAGCCTGGAGCTGCTGAGCATCCTGGATATCTTTGGCACCATTGTTACTGAAATAGGCACAGATGAACTTGATTTTCAGAATTTTGCCAAACAGATTAATATCTGTACCGGCAGTTTCAGCCATTCTTTTTCAACTTATCCGCAAAAGGAAAATCCGCAAACCGTTCGACCTGTCTTCTGGCTTCAGCTCAAGGCTTTGTCTGGATACTTAAGCCAGGCCATGGATCTGGTTAAAAAGGTTATATGCAGTGTTAATATTAAGGATCGCAGACGGATACGGGACATTGTTCAACGAGAATTTGCCTGGCTGGAACATAGTGTTCAGAGTGAAGGGTACAGCCTCGCTTCAACCAGAGTGTTCGCCCAACTTGGTATGTCAGGGAAATATAATGAACTGGTAAGCGGGGCAACGGCTTATCTTAACTTAAAAGAACTCGCCGAAAACTATGATCAGCATGAAGAACAGTTTGTCAGCAATCTCGAACAGATAGAAAGACAACTGCTGACAAAAAAAGAAATTACCGCAAGTATCAGCGGGCGAAACAAAGATATCTCTGTTTTCAAGCAACAGCTGTCAATCCTGTTTCAAGCCCTCCCCACAGGTTTGGAGGAGCCATTGCCAGGTGATATAAAGTTCCCTGATTTTGCAAAGAGGACAGCCTTTTCAACCTCTGCTGAGGTCGTTTTTAATGTTCAGGGCTGCCAGCTCTTTGAGGCAGAGATATATACCGGACATTTTGAGGTAATGAAGACCTGGCTCTCCCGTGATTATCTCTGGAACACTGTCAGGCAGCTTGGCGGAGCATATGGATGTTTTGTCCAGTTCAACCAGTTGACCGGTAACATGGCAATTGTCAGTTACCGTGATCCCCAGGTCAAAAAAACCTTTGCCGCCTATAATGATGCCTGGAAACAGATAGAAGACATTGAACTTGAAGAAGGGGTGCTTAATCAACTTATCATCGGTACTTACGGGAACTTTGACCCCCACCAGGGTCCTGCAGGTCTTGGGGCCACCGCCCGTAACGAACAACTCAGCGGTATCACTGGTGCATTTAAAAAGCAGCGGATAGAGGAAATTTTAAATTGCCGGGTTAGTCACCTCCGCTCATTCGGGGCATACCTTAAAAAACTTGCAGACAATTCATTCATTGCCACCATCGGGAACAGTGCGAAGATTGAAGAAAATAAAGAGTTGTATGACGAGATAGTTCGCCTGTAATTTTGTGACTGTTCAGAAACACTTGGCGGTTTACATCTTTTTGCCGGTATCCGCCAGGTCAATGGTTGGCTTATAGCCTTTTAAGTAAATTTCGGAAAGGGTCAGAAAGGCGGTAACAATAAGAGGGCCGTAAATAATCCCCAGAATACCGAATACGCTCATCCCGCCGAGAATGGCAAGCAGCACCAGCAGGGTGTGCATGTTGACCTGGCTGCCGACAAATTTTGGTTTAAGTAAATATTCAACCAGAAATGATAGGGCCATATAGAATAACAGGGTAAGCAGACCTTGACCGATGTTGCCGTTAATCATAAGGATTGCTGCTGTGGGTACCAGGATAACTCCGATGCCAACGATGGGCAGAAAGGCCAGCACCGCCATGATGCTTCCCCAGAGAACCGGAGAATTCAGCCCCAGTAAAGCAAAGAATATGCCTCCCATTATGCCCTGAAACACGCCGCTGATGCCATTGCCGACCAGAATAACCCCTGCAATCTCCATAAATTTCTGCATAAGAAGATTATCCTGTTCCGGCGGCATGGGGGAGAGTTTGATTAAAAAATCAATCAATCTGTCAATTGCAATAAAGAGGAAAAAAATAACCATAATCAAAATGCAGAACTGAAAAAGAAAAATCAGAATGTCAGCTGCCCATCCCGAGGCCTTGTCGTAAATAAACAAACCGGCTGTTTTGCTGAGGTCGGCAATCAGCCTGGTTACCTCAGCCGGTTCAAAATTTATCCCAAAACCAAGCAGAAACTCTTGAACCCTGCCGGTTAATATATTATCTAAAAAGTGTTGCAGTTTAAAGAGCAGGTTGGAATCCTTGCCCCAGTTGAAAAGGCTGAGAGCCTCAGAGGAGAGTGCTCCTACGCAAAACGAAAGGGGGATAAAGACAATAAGGATAATCAGAATACAGGTCAGGGTGGAAGCCGTTGCGGCAGAGAGCCACCTGGAAAGCCAATTATAAACCGGGCGAAAAATACCAGCGAGGAGAAAGGCGAGAATAAGTAACTGCCAGAAAGGCCAGAGTACTATGGCCAGAAGAAGAGTGGAGAGGAAAAAAACTGCCAGAAAATATTTGGCGGCCAGCGTTGAGAGCATTTTTGTAACATCATCTGTCATTATGCTCTTGTCGTGTCCCGTGTTTTTTTCTATAATTTCATCATGATTTTGCATGTTTTGTCCCGTTTTTTCTGACCTTCTCATATTCTGAAATAATTTTTTAAAGTCAGCGACCTTTACTTTAACCACTTGGTAAAAATAAACATCAACAAAAAACAATAAAAATACCGTGAAAATGACAGGCACAGAACTGGAAATAACCGTTAAAAAAGCATCTTCAGGGCAGCTGAAACCAAAACCGGAGCAAGCCGGACTTGGTTTTGGAAATTTTTTCACCGATCATATGTTCATCATGAACTGGAGCAAGGCGGACGGCTGGCATGATGCCATAATTCAACCTTACCGGAACTTCTCCATTGACCCCGCTGCCATGGTCTTCCATTACGGGCAGGCGATATTTGAAGGGTTGAAGGCCTATCGCAGTCCCAATGGTGAAACCCTTCTCTTCCGGGCGGGAGATAACTTTGAGAGGATGAATCGCTCAGCAACAAGAATGTGCATGCCGACAATTCCGGTGGAAAGGATGCTCCAGGTAATCAAAGCTCTGGTATATCTCGACCGTGACTGGGTTCCTGTTGGTGAGGGAGCCACCCTGTATCTAAGACCGACCATGATTGCCTCTGAGCCTGCTTTGGGGTTGCGACCGTCAGAGGAGTACCGCTTTTTTATTATCGCCAGCCCGGTGGGTGCTTATTATTCTGAAGGTTTTAATCCAGTAAAAATTTTCGTAGAGGATAAATATGTCCGGGCTGTACCAGGTGGAGTAGGGGAAGCGAAAACTGCCGGCAATTATGCGGCAAGCGTCAAAGCCCTTACCGAGGCCCAGCAAAAAGGATACAGTCAGGTATTATGGTTAGACGCACTTGAACACAAATATATTGAAGAGGTCGGGACTTCAAATGTTTTTTTTGTAATTGATGATGAGCTGATTACCCCGCCCCTGGCGGGAACGATTCTCCCCGGTATTACCAGGGACTCTGTGATCCGGCTGGCAAAGGATTGGGGTTTGAAAGTCAATGAGCGGCCCATCACCATTGATGAGCTTATTGAATCCGTTGACAACGGTAAGCTTCGGGAGTCGTTCAGTACAGGGACTGCTGCGGTTATTTCTCCGCTGGGGGAACTTTTCTACAAAGGCAAAACCATTACAATTAATAATGGGCAAGTCGGTAGTATTTCAAGAAAATTTTTTGATGAGTTGCAAAACATTCAATTTGGCGGTCAGGAAGACCCCGATGGGTGGATTTTCAGAATTTCCTGACTTACGAACCCGTCACATTTTATCAATACCCATTTGCAATCTGTTGCTTTTCGCATAATGTTTTTAACCTTTTTTCAGGTTGTTAGGTGTAGATAAAAAAAACACCTCATTCCCCTTGATTTTTCAAAATCAATCCCTATTGTTTTGCCCAGTCCAGTTAGAAGTAGATAAAATTAATTTGTTTTCTTTCAATCCGGATTTATTGAGATAGAAGCTGAGTACGAAAATTTTTTCGGCTCAATTTTTTTTGTTTTTAATTTTAAAAATTTTATTGAAGAAGGAGGAGTGTCCATGAAGATTCGTCCATTGAATGACCGCATCCTGGTCAAGAGATTGGAAGAAGAGGGAAAAACCGCAGGTGGTATCATCATCCCGGATTCCGCCAAGGAAAAACCAGCCGAAGGCGAAATCGTTGCTGTTGGTCCCGGTAAGCTCGGAGACAACGGTGAGAGAACCGCTGTAGACCTCAAGGTTGGCGATAAGGTTCTTTTTTCCAAGTATGGCGGAACCGATGTGAAATTTGACGGTGAAGATTACCTGATCATGCGTGAAGATGACATCCTTGGTGTTCTTGAGCAGTAAGAGAAAATAATAGAAAAAATTGATATTAGGAGAGAGTTTATGTCTGCAAAAGATTTGAAATATGGTGTGAAAGCCCGTGAAGCGATGCTGAACGGGGTTAACACTCTTGCCAATGCCGTTAAGGTGACACTCGGTCCCAAAGGTCGTAATGTTCTGATTGAGAAATCATTTGGTGCGCCGGTAATCACCAAAGATGGCGTGACCGTTGCCAAAGAGATAGAGATCAAGGATAAGTTTGAGAACATGGGTGCCCAGATGGTCAAAGAAGTCGCTTCCAAGACTTCTGATGTTGCCGGTG
>CAZEMY010000159.1:0-5793 GCA_964513405.1 uncultured Desulfobulbaceae bacterium | reverse complement strand
GGAACTGTCAAAAAAGTATTGTCCGGAGATTGTCGAAAAGTATAAACGCCAGCTTGCTGCTTATAAAATGATGCCGGAGGAGGAGTTGTTTGTCATCCAGAGAGTGGAGGTTGATATTCCGGAATGCGACATGCCCGGTCGTCCGATAAGGCGAGTACAGTGTCAGAAATGTGGCGACTGGGTGCAGGATTGCCGGGAAGTGGAACAGGGTGGCAAGGTTTTTTGCCGGGCTTGTGACGGGAGGAGATATTATCAGGTTACAGGTGAATAGTTTGACATTGTGCTTACTTTGTAATGTGTTCGTTATGTGAATTTCGACTTTAATAAAGACAAAAACGCCAGGCTTTTTAAAGAGCGTGGTGTTTCGTTCTCCATTGTAATTGCGGCAATTGAAGATAAGGGTATTTTGCTTAATTTTGAACATCAAAATAAAGAACAATACCCTAACCAGAGGGTAATAGTCGTTAATATAGATGGTTATGCGTATTGTGTGCCTTATGTCATTAAGGATGACACCTGGTTCCTGAAAACAATATATCCCAGCAGGAAATTTAAACATTTGCTTGGAGGTAACTAAAATGCATAAATATGATCCTCAATATATAGACCAGGAAGAAAGAGAACTAATGGGATCTATTGAGACTATGGATGTAGGTAAGCTGAGCAAGCCATCTAAAGTTGAGCAAGACAAGATAAGATTGGCAGCAAAAGAATTTAAGAAAAAACATACAAAAATGAATATAAGGATAGACCCGTTTGAATTAGAAAGAATAAAAGAACAGGCTGATCTTGCGGGGTTAAAATATCAAACATTTATAAAAAGTGTTTTACATAAATATATAACAGGGCAACTAATAGAAAAGGATAAACTGTCTGGGTACTCTGGAGGTTCAGTCGAGAAAGTGTAGAATATCCATCCTTGTATGCTTTTCGCCTAACATTTTTTTAATTTTGTGAATAGACTTAAAAAATACACGGTTACCGCAAGTAAAATAATGACCGGTCCGCTGGGCAGGTCAAGGATATAGCTCAGTCCCAGCCCGATAGTGATACACATCGCACAGATTATGGTTGAGAGTAGCATCATTGTTTTTAGTGAACCGGCAAATCTGCCGGCACTTGCCGCCGGCAGAGTCAACAGGGCGATAACCATTATGATTCCGACAATACGGACAAGAAGCACCACGGTCAGAGCTATAAGACAGAGAAGGGTAAGGTATAACCAGCGGGTCTGTACTCCTCTTAGCTTTGCATGTTCCTCGTCAAAGCAGAGAGCGGTAAGCTTGTTATAATATCTGTAGATAACCCCAAGAATCAAAATATCAAGGATGATTACAAAGAGAACATCCTTTTGGCTTATCAGGAGGATGTTGCCAAACAAGTAGGACATCGGGTCGAAATATCCTGGTGTCTTTGCTATAAAGAGCAGACCTATCGCCATGCCACCTGCCCATAATGCCCCGATGATGGAGTCTTCCCGCTCACAGGCTTGCCCGGAGATTGCCGCGAGCATGACCGCAGCCAGCAGGGCGACAATAACCGCACCATATATCGGTTCAAACCATGATATTCCCGCCACATGTTTTAAATAAAGTCCTGCCCCGATGCCGGCAAGTACACAGTGGGATATAGCCCCGGCAAGGTAACTGATTCTTCTGACCACCACAAACGATCCGATACAGCCAAAGGCTATGGATGCCAGCAAACCGGTAAAAAGGGCGTAACGCAGAAAAGGCAGATCCGGATTCAAAAAAGCACTTAACAACTCATCCATGGGTATGCTCTTTGTTGTCGCAATGGTGGTCGTGTCTTATCATCCGTAAGTCGTTATTGTACATGTCTCTGATCAGTTCACCGGTTAGCTCACTGGTCGGATGCACGGCAACTGTGTTGTTCACACAGATTACCCTGGTAAAGAACGAGGAGGCAAAACCAACCTCATGGGTGACCATGATAATAGCCATTCGTTGATTGAGAGTAGCGAGCAGGTCAAAAAGTTGTTGCTCAGAGCGGTGGTCAATGTTTGATGTTGGCTCGTCGAGAATAAGGATATCACCCTCAGGGGCAAGTGCTCTGGCAATAAGCGTCCGTTGCCGCTGACCACCGGATAGTGAAGAAAATGGACGCCGTGCAAGGTCTTCTATTCCCACTGATTTAAGGGCAGCCATGGTTTCTTGTCGATCTTTGTCTGTATAGCCACCGTTATGTGAATGAACTAACCTTCCCATGCAGACAACCTCATAAACTGAGATGGGAAAACTTGGGTCATAGAGGGTATATTGCGGCACATAACCGATTCTTTCAGCCTCTTTCTGCGGGCATCTTCCGTATACCCTTACTGTCCCTTTATCGGGGGTGAGCAGACCGAGAATAAGTTTAATAAGGGTGGTCTTGCCGCCGCCATTTGGACCAATCACACAGACCGTATCTCTTGGGGAGATGGAAAAATTGACATCGGTAAGGGTTGGGTTATTGTCGTAGCTGAAACAGATATTTTTAAGCTGAACAGCTGGTTCCATGCAGTTTATCATTATTCCCGGCAGACCTCCATACTCTATATTCCTGCCCTTATCAGAAAATAGAAATCAGAAGACAGAATACAGAATACTGTCTCCTGACCCCTGATACTCGATCGCTTCAGCCAGAGTGTGCAGGGTTTCCAGCACATTTTCAGCAAGAGGATTAATGGTAACAAGGCTGCCGTCAATGGCATCGGCTATGATCTGAGCAGTTCTACGGTCAAATCCTGGCTGGACAAAAATGACCCTGGCCCGGGCATCTTTGAACGCTCTTACCAGGGTTGTAAGTTGTTTTGGGGTCGGTCTTTTTCCTTCAACTTCCACCGCTTTTTGTTTAAGGCCATAGTCATGGGCAAAATAGCCAAAGGCAGGATGAAAAACGAAAAATGTTTCTCCTTTAAAGGGGAGAAGAGTCCTGCGTATCTGTTCATCGGACTGGTTCAACATGGCAGTTAGTTTATCTAAGTTCGCCGCATACATCCTGCTGTTTTTCGGGTCAGCTCCAGTTAAAGCCTCTGCCATTATCTCTGCCATTATCTGGAGATTGGCAAGGTTCATCCAGACATGCGGATCAAGACCCTCACCTCCGTCCGGGCTGGGTGAACAGCAGGAACAGCCATGGTCGTGCTGAATGGGGATTTTTTTAATGGAGCGTGTGGTGTCGATTAGCTGGGGGTGGTTGTCGGCTTGTTTGATTTTTTGGACTATCTGTTGCTCAAATGCCATGCCGATCAGGAAGTAGATATCTGCATTAAATAGTCCGGAAACCTGTTTGGGTGTAGGGGTGAATGAATGTGGACTTTGACCGGCATCCAGGAGGATTTCAGTAGAAATCAAGTCTCCGCCAATCTGGGTGGCGAGCCATTTTTGGGGAGGTATGGAGACTGCAATCCGCAACTCTGCTGCCTGGGCAACGGCATTAGAGCAAAGAAACAGCGATATTGTTAAAATTACAAAAAATCTGATGGTGTGCATGATGTTTTCTCCTATGTATGTTTGTTTACGATGTAGAGTGCACATGGCGTGTTTCAAATTGGCGGTGCTATATGGACAATAATACGCATATCAGTGTCTGCACGAACCCCGTGTGGCTCACGGATATCAGAAATCAGCATATCTCCGGTTTTGGCGGGAATTGTTTTGCTGCCCTCCGCAAGGAAAGCACCTTCCCCTTCTATGACAAGAATACTAAGCTGTCCATCTAAATCATGGCTGTGAACAGGGAAAATTGAGCCGGCCATGATATTGAAGTTGAGAACTTTGAAATGTTCGGAGTCATGGAGAATGATACTCTTCATGCCAAGAGGATTAAATTCACGGGTTGTATTCAGTTCTATTTTTTTCATAGTCATTTCCCTTTAAAATTTAACTGATTGTCCATGTCTCAGTTTTTACCGGTGCATAGGTATATTTACATTGTTTTATGCTGAATTTACATTGTTTTATGCTGAAACAAGACAGTAGTTCCGTAAAAATTTTTAAATATATTTGAATGGGAAGGAGAAGTATTTAGTCAAAAAAATATATTTTGGCTTGCATTTTTTATAGAATACGGGTTAATCTTTGAGCCGTTGCAGTGATAAATACCAGACAGCACTCCTCATGGCAGCAATTAGACTTCTCCAGTATATCGTTGTTTCGCTGAAAAGCCCGATTGCTTCCTGTAAGAAGCAATGTCGAATATTTACACATGTCAGCAAAAATGTAAATTTAAATCGTAACCCTGACCTTTTGCAATATGGATTATGGGATTCACAGTTAAGATATTCTCGGTTTTTTAAATAAAGTTTCCCATGGGGTTTCTTTTATTTGCCGGATTTTTTGCTGTTTGGATGGAATCTGTACTTATGAAAAAAACATTACCTCAGTTGTTGCTTGCTCTGCTCCTCGCTCCTATCATGGTTGGTTGCGGTGGAAAAGATTATGATCCGACAGCTTACTCAGGGAAAATATACGACCCCACTACGAGTGTGGAATTTATCTTTCACCCGTCCCAGGCACCTCTTGCCTGCCGGGTGTTTGCCGAATTAATCTTCACTGTGCCTGAGGGGGAAACCGCAGAGCAGATGCGGGATAAGTTGCTTCAGGAAGCCAAGGCTCGTGGTGCCGATATGGTATTGGTAGGTCAGAGCAGGCAGATGGAAGATGATGGAGAGTATGCTTTTATTTATGTGGGTCCGGACCAGGAATATCCCTGTCGGGCTGGATGGCATGGCTGGGGCCATGGTTATGACATCTGGAAAGATCAGGGCGGGTTTGTCTCCATTGGTTTTAAGGAGTGGGGAAGTCCTGATCTCAGCTTTGATTTTCCTGTTCTGATTAAAACCGTATTTTTGCGTTGCCGGTGAACTCAGGTACAGTTGTGTTTCTGTTTTTAATGTATCCTGCATGAGTTCTTCTATGTTTGTAAACATTCGGATTGGTGAGAAACCAGTGAAAAACTACGCTTTCTTAAATGTTCGAAGTCTACGCTATCTGGATATTGCCCCAGGTTTGTTCTATTCGCCTCTCCCGTTATCCGGCACTCAGTTTTTCCGGCACTCAGTTTTGTCTTTCAAGTACTGAGCCCGTACACAGGTCTGAGTGCCGGATGCGGGTGAGGCGAATAGGGCAAAAAGGTAGATAGCGTAGACTTCGAGCGTAGACTCCGTGGGGTGATAGCCGAACATTTACCAATCCCCCATTTTTTTACCAACAACAAGGAGGCCCCCACTATGGTTCTTGATCCCACCAAACATGCTGACTGGGAAATTGCAGAAGAAGCGGAAAGCCGGATGAAAACGGTCTACGAAATCGCTGAACAGTTAGGACTGAAAAAAGAAGAACTCCTTCCCCATGGTCATTATCTTGCTAAATTAGGCTATAACAAGATTCTTGACAGACTCAAAGACAGACCGGACGGAAAATATGTCGATGTAACCGCCATCACTCCGACCCCGCTTGGTGAGGGTAAGTCCACAAGTGCCATGGGGTTAGTTCAAGGTTTAGGGAAAAAGGGAAAATCCGTAATAGGTGCCATTCGCCAGCCATCCGGCGGACCAACCATGAACATCAAGGGTTCTGCTGCCGGCGGCGGCCTGGCCCAATGTATCCCCTTAACTCCGTTTTCGCTTGGCATGACCGGAGACATCAATGCCATAATGAATGCCCATAACCTCGGCATGGTTGCTCTAAATGCCCGTATGCAGCACGAATGCAACTATACCGACGAACAGCTTGCCCAGAGAAATCTGAAACGACTTGACATTCACCCCAAGAAAGTGGAGTTCCGCTG
>CAZEMY010000158.1:0-5800 GCA_964513405.1 uncultured Desulfobulbaceae bacterium | reverse complement strand
TATCTGTCAAAACTCAAATTTTAAGCAATAAATTAAGACCGGTCGGGAATTGCTGTCTTTGCCTAAATATACCCCCCTATAGCAAACTATTGCCAATAGAAAGTCGGGACCACATCTGAATGAAGACCTTGCCTCTTTTACATAAAAAGTTACGAGCGTGCAGGTTGATTCCTAACCGTTGCTGGTTGCGGGCTTAACGAACTTTAACAAACTTCTATAAACTGCTATGTGGTGCCGGAGGTCGGAGTCGAACCGACACGGAGTCGCCCCCGCTGGATTTTGAGTCCAGTGCGTCTACCAGTTTCACCACTCCGGCATCTTGTTAAAACGCTTCCTGTAGATAATCGCCAGCCCTTTTCATGTCAAGGATAATTACTGTCTTCAACATTGATAATGCTCTTATAATTTAACAAATCTGAGGCAATCTTCAAACATTCAAGAGGCCGTAGTTTTACACGGATTTCTCACCAACCTGAATATTTACTTGTCTTGCTGATAACCTGTTATACCAGCTCTGCCATCACCTGATTGGCAAAGAGTAGTCCTTTGTCGCTTAGATAGAGCCGGTTTCGGGAAATTCTTATTAATCCCAGGCTATGGAGATGGGTAAGTGATGCCTGATAATAAACAGCCGGGTCAATGGCAAATCGCTTTTCCAGCTCTGCAAGGGATAAACCGTTGGTCATTCGTAAACCCATGATGAGAGTTTCCCTGAACTTCTCTTCATTGCTTAAAGATTCCCGCTCCTGCTGCCAACCGGTTTTACCCTGTGCAACCGCTTTGGCGAACTCCTCCCCATCTCTGATGTTAAAAAAGCGGGTTCGGCCGGAACTTGCCACGGCTCCGGGGCCAATACCTATGTAATCGCCATTATGCCAATAGTTGAGGTTGTGACGGCATTCACTGCCATGGCGGGCGTAGTTGGAGATCTCATAGCGTTTAAATCCTGACTTTTCAGTTAACTCTCCGGTTGTTTCCAGCATGGCAATGGTTTCTTCTTCTTCGGGGAGAATCAACTTCCCCTGCTCATGTGCAAGCCCAAACGGGGTGTTTTCTTCGATGGTAAGTTCATAGATGGATATATGGTTTGGGGTAAGCTCAAGCCCCTTTTCAAGGCTATCCCCCCATGCCGCCGGGGTTTGTCCGGGCAGACCATACATCAGGTCAATACTGATATTGGCAAACCCTGCCTCTCTCGCCCCTGCAATAGTGGTCTTGGCCGCTTTGCTGTCATGGGAGCGGCCAAGAATAGTCAACTCCTTATCTGTAAATGACTGAACACCAATGGAAATCCGATTGAACCCGCCTTTTCGCAGGGTTTTAAAACCGTTTAGGTCAATGGTGGCAGGATTGACCTCGACCGATATTTCCATTTCCTCCACCTGACAATGGGGAAAGGCTCGCAAACATTTTTTTAGAATTGTAACCAGAACCTCTGCCCCAAGCAGGGACGGGGTTCCGCCGCCGAAAAATACAGTGTTGCTTATTTGTTCCTGCCACTCGGGACGATCAGCCAGGATTGCAATCTGCTTGTTGAGTGCATTCAGGTAAGTTGTTTTTTGTCTGTTTTTCTTTGCGGGTATGGAAATGGAAAAAAAACTGCAATACCCGCATTTTTGCAGGCAGAAGGGGACATGGATGTATATACCTGTGGGCATCGTTGGCTCAGGAACCATTCGTATGCTTGAGGAGTTCCTGGCATTCGTTACTAATGGTTTTCATAAGACCGTGGTCAGCAAAAGACCATGATGTCTCACCGGCACCAATAAGGAGATGGTCAAGAAGCTGAATCTGCATGAATGAACAGGCCAGGTGGAGGTTACGGGTCAGTTGTATGTCCTGCTTAGATGGATTGAGACTGCCGGAGGGGTGGTTATGTGCTATTATCAGGGCTGCTGCATTTTTTGCGAGGGCAGTTTTTATGAGTTCCCGCGGATAAACCGTGTTGACTGTAATCGTACCCTCAAAAAGAATTTCTGAGTCAATTATGGCATGGGCAGCATCAAGAAAAACCACGGCAAACACTTCATGTTCCAGCCCACGCATCAGATGAACAAGGTAATCGCTGACCTCTTTTGAGGAGTGAACATATCTCTTGCCGATTATGCGTTGCCGCAGGTAACGGCGGGCAACTCCCTGGATAAAGCGGATTGCAAAGATATTTTTTGGACCTATTCCCTTAACCTGCTGAAGTACTGTCGGGGAGGCATCAAGGACAGCCGGCAGGGAACCGCATTTTTTCAGAGCCGCCCTTGCCGGTTCCTTGCAGTCACTGCGGGGAGTACCAAAAGTGAGTAGCAGTTCGATTATTTCTTCATCGCTTAAGGAATCGTCGCCGCTGCTTAAAAACTTATCCCGGAGCCGTTGCCTGTGCCCGGCTCCTTTTTTTTGCCACTTTTCTTTTTCCAATTTTCAAAAACGCAAAAATTACCTGTTTAATTCTTCCTGAAATAATTTATTTGCCATCTGGGGATTCGCCTTGCCCTTGGTTTTCTGCATGAGTTGACCAACAAAAAATCCTATAACCTTGGCATTTCCTTCCTTAAACTGCTGTGCCTGGGCAGGATTGGCTGCGATTATTTCCTGGACAAGGGCGGTAAGCTCACCGGTATTACTCATCTGCACCAGTCCTTTTTCCCTGACAATAACTTCCGGGTCTTTGCTGGTTACAAGCATATCTGTAAAAACCGTTTTGGCTATTTTCCCGGAAATATCTCCAGTTTCCACCATGGACAACAGTTTTGCCAGCTGTTGTGGTTTAACAGGGCATTTATCCAGCTCTTCCGTAGAAAATTCTCTCAGTAGCTCTGTTCCTATAAAGTTGCTCATTTTTTTTGCGTTATTGTAGAAGCTTAAAGCTTTTTCAAAATAATCTGCAAGTTCCCGGGAGCCGGTCAGGATTGCTGCGTCATATTCCAGGAGACCAAGCTCGCTTACAAAGCGGAGCTTCCGCTGTTCTGCCAGTTCGGGAAGTGCTGAGCTTACCAGTTCAATCCATTCATCATTTATCTCAATAGGCACCAGGTCAGGATCGGGGAAGTATCGGTAATCGTGAGCCTCTTCCTTGCCCCGCATTGGTTCTGTCCGGTTTTTATCGGCATTCCAGAGCAGGGTCTGCTGGATAATTTTATCTCCGTCCAGGAGGCGGTCTCTTTGTCGCCTCTGCTCATATTCAAGAGCCAACTGGACATTTTTAAATGAATTCATGTTTTTCAACTCGGTGCGGGTACCAAGTTTTTCCTCCCCCATCGGTCGCAGGGAAATGTTGGCATCGCAACGGAAACTTCCCTCCTGCATGTTGCCATCACAAATATCGAGATAGCGGACAATGGAATGCAGTTTTTTAAGATAAGCCACTGCTTCTTCAGGGGAGCGGAGATCAGGTTCACTGACGATTTCAAGAAGAGGTGTTCCAGCCCGGTTCAAATCGACATAACTCTCCGGTTTGGAATCGGAATGGACGAGTTTGCCGGCATCTTCTTCCATGTGAGCCCTGGTTATGCCAATGGTTTTTTTATGATCGTTACCGTTGACCTTGATCTCCACAGAACCATGCTCGCCAATGGGCAGCTCAAACTGGGATATCTGGTATCCTTTGGGCAGATCAGGGTAGAAATAATTTTTGCGGGCAAACTGATTGCGTTTATTTATGACCATGCCGGTAGCAAGAGCCAGTTTGATGCCGTTTTCAACAACCTGCTTGTTCAACACTGGCAGGGAGCCGGGCATACCGAGGCATACCGGGCAGGTATGGCTATTGGGCGGTGAGCCGAACGAAGTGGGACACCCGCAGAAAATTTTGCTTCTGGTTTTCATCTGGGCATGGATTTCCAGCCCTATAACGGTTTCAAATTCCATTTTTTATGTTTTTTTATTCAATTATTCAAGTTTTTTGCCTGTGCCGGATGATCTGTTCACCCAATTGCGAATTTTGACCAACTCTTCATCCCACTGTGTCGATGTCCTGATATTAATATACATTTTAAACAGCTCCGTGATAAGTTCAGTAAGCTGTTCAAAGAGACTGATTCTGTCAAGGATTTTCCCTTCAAGGCTGTCCGGATCATCACCTTCATCGGCACCGTCAACGGTTTTTGGCAGCTTGACACTGCGAAATTCCATGGTGGCTGCGGTCAGGGTGACACTGAACTCATACTCTCCCCGGGCAAGCCGGATACGGGCCTGTTCAGGTTTTTTTCCAAGTGCCAACCCGGCTCTCGCTTCCCGCAACTCGGTGAGTAACCCTCGGCAGATAACCTTTTCGCTCTCTTCGCCCTCACCATACTCTAACAACATATGCTTTTCAAAGACAACCAGAATATCGCCCATACCGGGGACATCCACATTGCCGCCCCGTTCTTCAGATTTATACCATAGCCAGGCCAGAAACTCCTGACCGATGAATTTTTTTTCCAGGATAAGATCCACTAAGTCCATATTATTTGTTTCCGGATAAGAGGGAGATTTTATTTGGTTTATAAAGATACGCAAACATTCTAGTTGATGCGAAATCAGTGATAAACACGAGTCTTTAAATGTTCGAAGTCTACGCTATCTGAATATTGCCTCAGGTTCGTTCGATTCGGCTCTCCTGCTATATTTAGTCATATGCGGGCGAGCCGAATCGAACGAAAATGGGGTGATAGTCGAACATTTATAAAAGTATTGCCGGCTGGAGGCTGTCCAAGTTGGCAACTGTTTCTTCATCAGTTAGCTGGATAGCCATTGTCCAGGGGATTTGAAGCATTACAGAGCAGTCAAAGGTGTCCTTAAACAGCTCTTCCAACTGTACCATGGATTTTTTTGAGGTGGAGAAGAAGAGCAGGGTGCTGTCGCTCAGGTTCCAAAAGAGGTCATAAAGGACAGGAACAGGTGCTGATTTTCTAATCAGTTCAGCACTTATTCTCTCTTTTATTTCCAGGCGGGCAGAACGGCTCAGCTTGGGAATCTGTTTTTCTTTTTTGATCCGGTCTTCTTCTTTCATGGTGAATTTTTTCAAAACTGCCGGAGCTACTTTTCTCTCATCCACCCGCATAGTCAGGACAACAAAGTCACCGGCGGCATAAGAGGCATAGGCAAAATCGCTGTCAAACATATTTGCCACTGATACCCAGCCTATGGAGTACTCCTCCATGTTGTCGTCGATGTCTTTAAAACTGTGGGCAACAACTCTTTCTGCGATAAAATCCCAAAAGTTTTCCGGCAGATCACCTTCAACAGTGAAGCGTAAAAATGATGCGGAACCGTTCAGTAAGCTCATAATCTTTTTAATCAAATATAATGCCCTGCGGGCAGAAAAAATATAAACGAACATCGAATTTCGAATGTCGAATTTCGAATATAGAAGTTTTTTACTTCACCATTCGAAATTCCTTGTTCGATATTATGCTGTTCAAAAAACTTCTTATTGATAATTGCTCTCACAACACTTTGATTTTCCGATACATAAATATAACTGGTTCAGAGGGTGGCGAGAGACAGGGGGTATGCTCTGCCTTTCCGGTTCAGCATTCTATATCTCTATACTACGGTAAATTTTATGTCTTGTATATTTATCGTCTTTTTAATATAGTAAATCTGTGAACATGTAACAAGAAGAAATATCCACCACTCTCTGGGTATCGAGAGAATAGTGACGAAAAGCCTGCTGAGCCATTTATTTATGCCGGTCATAAAAAAGAAATATAATGTTTGTTTTTTGTTGACACTTGTCTGTAAAAAGGGTAGATAGGTTTGCTCTTGAGTAACGGGTCGTTAACTCAGCTGGTAGAGTATCTGCCTTTTAAGCAGAGAGTCGCGC
>CAZEMY010000157.1:0-5856 GCA_964513405.1 uncultured Desulfobulbaceae bacterium | reverse complement strand
TGGGCTCAGGCTTAACTTCAGGCTCAGGCTTAACTTCAGGTTCAGGCTTGACTTCATCAACCTTATCCGCAACCTTAGCTACATTAGCTACCTTAGCTACCTTTTCCTGTTTAACATCTTCGCTCTCCACGGAGTTCGACTTATCAGGAGACTCTTTTTTTTCTGCAACACTGGCAACTTCGTTTTCTTCTCCCGACTCAGGCTGATTTTCCTTTTCTGTTGCGACCTCACCATCCTTTTTTTTCTTCTTGGAAATAAGATTGGGGATACTTTTCCACCATGCTCCGATGGTTGCCTTTTTCTCCGGGACTGCTTTTACTTTTGAGGAATCTTCTGTTTCCTGTTCTTTCTCTTCGGTCATACTTGTTTTCCTGATTAATAATTTTTCCAGAGGCACAATTTAAGGTGCTTTTTTTTTTGCAGCACTCACAAATTAGACCTCAACTATGAGATATCAAACTCACTTTTCCCAAAAAGGGAGGGGGAACTACTTTATTTTTCCTGACAGCACACTTTGTTATAGCAAATAATATGTTCTGCCGTCGTGGATACTGGTATGTATTTCCCCTGAATGAACAAGCGGAGCAAGATATCTCTCTACTTTTTCAAGACCTCCACAATGAAAGATCTTGTTTATATCGGCAGCCGTACATGGCCGTCGTCTTAACATTTGGATTATTTCAGCAATCAGATTTTCCGAGGACATTTTCAGTGCCCCCGTACCATCCTTATCTTCAGACGGAGCACCACCAGCGAGTATATCAATGGCTACGCCCGGGTTTCTTGTTTTGAAATAATCCGCTATTTCACGCATCTTTGACTCTGATACCGGTCTGGCAAAAGATTCCAGCGGAGGGCGGACAACGGTGTTCAACTGAATCCTATCCAACCGCATCTGCTCAATTATCTTCTGCAACTCAACCAGGTCCTCATCGGAGTCATTTATCCCTTCGGTAAAGAGAACCTCAAGCCACAGTTTACCATGAAACTCATGTGAAAATGCAATCAACCCTTTACTAATTTTGGCAAAATCAAGACAGGCCGCCGGCCGATCAATTTTCCGAAAGCTCTTCTCCCTGCCTGAATCCAGCGAAGGGATAACCACATCGGCAAGAGACAGCTCTGCCCGGATTTCAATATCTGACAAAGTTGTCCCATTGGTCAATACAGCTATGGGCTTTCCTGTTTTCTCTTTAAGGTGGGCAACAATTTCACCAAAACCAGCATGAAGAGTAGGCTCACCGCAGGCGGTTATGGTTACCACATCAATTTCAGAAAGCCTGTCCGAATCGGAAAAATATTGATCAATTTCACCAATAATTTTTCTCGTCGCCACATATTCATCCCGCCCGCAGGTCAACACCTCGGTGGGGCCAATCTCGCAGTAAATACAGTTCAAATTACATATTTTATGAGAAAAAAGATCTATCCCCAGTGACCTTCCAAGTCGCCTGGAGTTTACCGGACCAAAGATATGTTTCATCAAGCGAAGTATTTGCAGTGAAATTTTACCATACAGAAAGTGTGGGCGGGTTTCGTTATTTATTTTTTTTTTGCTTAAAAATAGTATAATATATTTTACTATCTAAACTAATTTACGCTACCCGGCAAGTCTTATTCGCCTCCTTTTTGCTTGACACAACTCTTTGTGAAGCGTACATTTTTTCGAAAGTCTGTATTTTTTTAAAAAAAATCTCTTAAATTTCTCAAAGGAGCAGGTCGAGGTGCAAATAAACAGTATATCCACCCCGATCATATTTTTTCTTTCTTGTTTTATTTTTCACTCTTTTTCCCCTTCTCTGTCCTTTGCCGAAACAATTCAAGCCGAGGAATGGGAAATTACTGCGGACAAAATTACCCACTATAACAATCCTGCCAGGGTTATTGCAGCAGGTAATGTTATCCTGGAAAAGAAAGAGGTCACAACCAGAATTAAGCCTGTTGCCAAAAAACAGAAATGGGCAGACCTTCTTGGCGATACTCCTCTTGATGCTGACAAAAAAGATGAAGCAAAAACAGAAACAGAGCTTATTACAGAGAGCAAAACCCTGACAACCGTTAAGGCTGACTGGATTTCCTATCCAGTTGATTCCGGCATAATCACAGCAAGAGGAAATCTGCTCATTGATATCGGTACGGATCAACTCACGGCTGAAGATGGAACTATAGATCTTAATCTGGAGACCGGAACCTTTACCAATGCGACCATTGTTCGTTCGCACAAAGATATCCACCTTGAAGGGCAGGTCATTGAAAAAATAGGCCCCATGACCTACCGCATAGAAGACGGTTGGATTATTACCTGTCAACTCAAAGAAGGGGAAACCCCGCCCTGGAGCTTTGCCGCTGCTGACACAGAAATTACCGACGGCGGTTACGCCCTTCTAAAACATGCAACCTTTCGCATTAAAAATGTACCGGTTTTTTATACACCTATCATGCTTCTGCCGGCAAAGAGAACCCGGCAAACCGGTTTTTTGTTTCCTGGATTTGGCTATTCGAGTCGGGACGGTTTTGGCTTGACCACACCTCTTTTTATCAATCTCTCCCCATCCAGCGATATAACTCTCTATCCTCAGTATATGAGTGAACGGGGTTTAATGGCCGGTATGGAATATCGTTATGTCAGCTCGCCGCAGACCATGGGCTTCTTCATGGCCAACTATCTTAACGACGAGTTGAGTGATCGCAACGACCCGGATAACGCCGAATATTTCCGTGATGGCAACTACACCCATGACAATCAAAATCGTTACTGGCTGCGGGGCAAGAGCGACCATGAATTTGGTTTATGGCAGGCCCGCCTGGATATTGATGTCGCCTCTGACCCCCACTATCTGACTGAGTTTAACAGTGGTCATACCGGTTTTATTACCAGTCACGAACGGTTTCTTTATAACTTTGGTCGTGGATTTCAAAACAAAAGTGAGCTGGCAAGAGCCAGCACCTTTAAGATGATTCGCTCCTGGAATAATGGTTCTGTTCTCCAGATTAACCTGGCAGGGATCAACGATTTGCGTGAGGAAAAAGATAAGAATGATCCTTTCTGGAAGCTGCCGGCAATTAATTACACAGGAATTACTCCCATCTATGATACCGGGGTCGATTTTTCCTGGAACAGCAACTATACCCACTTCTGGCGGGAACATGGGTTCAGGGGACAACGGCTTGACATACCATTGAGACTCAGCCGAGGTCTTCCTCTGACTCCTTATCTCGAAACCAGAGTTGATGCCGGAGTTCGTAATACCAGTTATTTTATTGATGGTAACGATGATAGCCGCTGGTCTGATTCAGAGAGTGACAATCGTTTCCTTTTCGATTTCGGCGGCAGGACAGGTACCAGCCTGAGCCGTGATTTTGGTATTGGCGTGGGCGGAGTAAGTAAACTTAATCATCTCTTCAGACCTTATGTCTCTTACCGCTATCTTCATGATGTTGATCAGGATGATCTGCCTGATTTTAATGAGATAGATCGTATAGAAGGGCAGAATGTAATCTATTATGGGCTGGACAATTTCTTTTCAATTTTTGGTCGTCTTGATGATAGTGAATACAGACGGGATTACGGCTATCTGAAGATGCGTCTTGGCTATGATTTACGAGATGAAGAGGAGCAAACCCCTTGGACACCGCTTGAAATAAAGGCGGGGTTTTATCCTCTTAGAGATTTACGATTAGTCTATCGCTCCGATATTGATGTTTATGGCGACGGGGTCATTAAACAGAGCTTAGAGAGTTCTTATACTAATCAACGGGGAGATCGCTTTTTCTTTGACTATTTCTTTAACAACGAAGAATCTGAAATTCAGGGAAGGGAGTCTGTCAGGGCAGGGTTTGCAATCTCCCCAGTTCATTTTATTCGTGCCTCTTACTACATTGATCGTTCACTTTCAAACAAAAAAACTATCCAGGATAATTTCAGGATAGCCTACATAGACAAGTGCTGGTCGGTGGCTTTTACCACAAGTTATACTCCAGGAGACAGGAAATTTATGATTACCTTCAACCTGGCAAATATCGGTACCCCTTTTGGATTTGGTCTGCCGGAGTTCTGAACCTGAAGTTTCCCGTAAAATTCGCACACTTTTAGTGTCTACTTTTATCGTACCACTCTAGGGTTACAAGCCCGTTATTTCTCTATATTCACCTCAAATATTTGTCAAAAAACATGATATGCCCGGATTCATTCTCTCACCTGAGTAAAAAAGAAATAAACAAACTGCCCCTGCGTTACTGGACAGGTCCAATAATGGTAGTTTCGGAGGCAGACAACCTGCCTGAAATTATCAATATTCTCAAGGAAGAGAAAACCTTGGGATTTGACACGGAAACAAGACCTGCCTTCAAAAAAGGACAACATTTCCCACCTTCCCTGCTCCAGCTGTCTACTGCTGACATAGTTTTTATTTTTCAACTGAGTAAACTTGGACTGCCGAAATCTGTTCAGGACATCCTCTCAAGCAAAGAAATAATCAAGGTAGGGGTTTCTCTTAATTACGATATAAGGGAACTCAAGAAAATATCTGATTTTGCTCAGCATGGATTTGTCGAACTGGCAGGAATGGCAAAAAAACTCGGCATAAAAAATAACGGCCTACGCGGTCTGTGCGGAACATTACTTGGCTTTAGAATTTCAAAATCGGCAAGAACCAGCAACTGGAGCAGAAAAAAACTGCACTCTTCTCAGATCCGCTACGCAGCCACAGATGCCTGGGTTGGTCGGGAACTTTATCTGCGAATGGAACAATTATCCACCATTCACCGTTCATTGAAAGATTAATGCCTGCCGGTAAAGTTTTTCTGCACCGGCTCCGTTTGACTAAACAAGAAGCAGGTCAGATTAGCGTAAGCAACAATGAAGGCGGTGGATAATGGCAAGGTATGAGCGTAATCCGACGGCCACCGTGTTGTCGGATTACGCTCATGCCTTGTTACATTGGTACTTTTCGGTTTTTTTTAGTTTATCGTGTTTTCTATCTTCATTCTTATTTACGCTAATCAGACCTACGGACTAATTAACCAAAAAAAGGGGGAAACATTATCACGCTTCCCCCTTTAAAAAAACTGCTAATATGCAATAACAAACAGATACTTACACAGGTTTAACCCAGGCAGCCTGCGGTCCCTTCTCCCCCTGTTCCATGAGAAAAAGAACCTCATCCCCTTCACCAAGTTCACCCATACTCATATCTTTAAGCGAAGAGGCGTGAAAAAACACCTCCTGCTTGTCAGCTGTCAAAATAAAACCATAGGACTCATCTGCAAACAACCTGTCAATGGTGCCCACAGATTTAAGACCTGGAATTCCTTCTACAATTTTCTGACCTTTATGATTTTTCTTCTTACGAACTTTTTCCTTTAACTGTAGACCAAGAACATCGAACGCTTCAACCAATAGTGGACGAACTTTCTCGCCCCATCTTTTAACCACCACAGTATCGCTGGTCACAGAAGTTACCAGTTGCACTTCGCAACCACCTTCCTTGTATCCAGGAGTAGCTTCAATTGAAACACGCAAATTAAGGACAAAACCGGCGTAATGGCGGACGAGTTTCTCCCGCTCTTCTTCGATTTTTTCCTGCCAACCTTTCCGCATGTCCAGATTTCTGGCTTCAACTTTCAGTTCCATACAGATCCTCCACTGTTAATTTCGATAACAGCCCCATGCCGTCATCTTTAGCCACACATACTGTCTCATCTCCTCTTTTCCGTAAATATTCGGGTTGATCCGGAGTCAGCGAGAAACCACGACCCCTTAAATGTTCGAATATTTACCCTTTTCCTGTGAAAAGTTGAGGTTTTCCCCAGCCTTGCATTCGCCTGCAATAATGTATATAAAGAGAAAACAGGCAG
>CAZEMY010000156.1:0-5884 GCA_964513405.1 uncultured Desulfobulbaceae bacterium | reverse complement strand
TACCGGCATTTTTTTTTGCCATTTAGTATAAGATAGTAAAAGGAGAAAATAAGTCTTAAGTATCTATCAATTTTATGGTAAAGTGTCAAGATGATGCTCAAAAAAATAATTTTATACTCTTTTGTGCTATGTGCCCTGCCACTGGCTATACTTACTGCCGGTTGTAAAAACAACGAGGCAGATAAACCCGCCAATGTTCCACAATCCCCGTTGCCATCTCCTTTAGAACCAGGATGCATGCCATGCCATCCCGCTGTCACACTTGATAAAAACCATTCTTTTGCCTGTACCGACTGTCACCGCGGCGACAACTCTGCATCAGATAAAGAATCGGCCCATAAAGGACTTGTCTATAAACCGGCCCACCCTGACCATATGGCTGTCAGTTGTGGCGGCTGTCATTCCGAGCAGATACAGCGATACGAAAACTCCCTTCATTTTACTCTTAACAATGCCGTCAATCTCACCAGGCTTCATTTTGGTGCTGACAACAAGCTGGATTCACTGCTTGATATTCCTCTCCAGCACCAGCAAGGCAACGAAAAACTCGCAGTTGTCGATGATATGCTCAGAAGGAACTGTCTAAGATGTCATGTTTACTCATCAGGTGATTCCTACTCCGCTGTTAGACGGGCAACCGGTTGCGGAGCCTGTCATCTTGCTTTTTCCAAGGGGAAATTAGAAAGTCATACCTTTACAAAAACACCCTCTGACAAACAGTGCTTAAGCTGCCATTATGGAAACCGGGTCGGAGCGGATTATTACGGAAAATACGAACACGATTTCAACTGGGAATACCGTACTCCCTACGGAGAAGAATACTATTCTCCCCGTCCTTATGGGGTTGAGCAACATAACCTGAGTGCTGATATCCATAAACAACGGGGGCTTTTTTGTGTTGACTGCCACAGCACTAAAGGGTTATCGGACAAAACTGCCCGTTTACAGTGTAATTCCTGTCATGGCTGGAAACCTGGTGATCCCAAACCGATAAATAAAAACTTGACCGTTGCAGACGATAAGCTTATGCTCAGTAGTGTCAGGGGAAAAAGGCATGAAATCCCGGCAATGGTTCACCCTGCCCACGAGCAGTACGGAAAAGAAGTTTCCTGCCAGGTCTGTCATGCCAAGTGGAGTTTCAATGATTCGACCACCCATTTGCTCCGCAGCGAATATGATGATTTCGATCAATGGGAGCGGTTGACGGTTCAATCAAACTCATGGGTGGAAAAATTTCTTAATCATAATTTATACAGCGATGACGATGAAATCCCACCGGTAGCCTGGGATGGTATCAGCGGAGAAATGCGTTCGGGAATATGGTATCAGGGATACACAGAAAGGCGATGGGAACGAATGATAATCAGGCGGGACAAGGATGGTATTATCAAAGTATTCCGCCCCATTCTTGACCTTAGCATTTCTGCCGTTGATCAAGATGGCAAGGTTATATTTGACAATCTCACCGGTAACGGAGATGGACTCTTACCCTATACACCCCACACAACCGGACCGGCAGGAATGTTTTACCTGAGTCGTTTTTCCCACCTGCTTTTGACAGAGGACAGAGGGCAGAAGACAGAGGACAAAATGCAATGAAAATTGAGAAAAAATTTATAGCCGTTTTTCTTACAATTCAGATGATTACCTGCCTGCTTTTCCTGACTGGATGCGGGGAGCGGCAAATAGATACTGCCTCCCACGATGTTGGGGTTGGTCCCAGCAAAGCCACCCAGCGGCCCTATGTCATAAGGGGAATAAAATATTATCCCATCCCCTCGGCAAGAGGATTTAAAGAGACTGGGCTTGCATCATGGTACGGGAAGAAATTTCATGGACGCAGAACATCAAACGGTGAAATTTACAACATGCACGCCATGACCGCTGCCCATAAAACTCTGCCCATGGGGACTGTATTACGAGTTAAAAGCCTCAAAAACGGCAGGCAGATAACTGTGCGGATAAACGACCGGGGACCGTTTATAAGAGGGCGGGTTATTGATTTAAGCTATGCGGCAGCGAGAAAGCTTGATATGGTTGGTGATGGTGTTAAAAAGGTAAGGATAACAGCCATATCTGAGCATATAGCCCAAACAAATAATAGAGTCGTAATCTTAGACGGCGGAAATAAACGGGCAGCAATATCTGTTCCATTGCCTGAGCCGCGATACTCTCAAACAAAAAGGTCTAACTTTTACATTAAATTACAGTCCTTTGACAATATAGAGGAGGCGAGGTTGCTGGCAAGAAGGTTTACCGGTGCAGGAAAAAATGCAACTATTCAACAATTTCCAGCCGCCGGTACATTTTTCTACAGGGTCCTGGTGGAAGGCGGTCGTTCCCTTGATGAGGTAAGAGTTTATAAAAAATTCCTGCTGACAAACGGCTTTCCTTATGCAATGATTGTTCATGACAGTTAAGAGTATACATTAGATATACTTAGACATATAAGCTGCCCTTTAATCAGATTTTTTTAAAGATTAAACAGGCATTGGTGCCACCAAAACCGTAACTATTGGACATAACCGTTTCAAGCTGTGCGGTTCTGGTTTCCTGAACAATATCCATGACCGCCGCCTCCGGTTCAATATTGTCAATATTGGCTGTGCCGGCAATAAAATTATGTTTAAGCATAAGCAGTGAGTAAATAGCTTCGTGGACTCCGGCGGCACCAAGAGAATGACCGGAAAGAGACTTTGTCGCACTTATGGGAGGGCAATCAGCCCCCATAACCTTACGAATAGCCTGTAACTCAACCAGATCTCCAATGGGGGTTGATGTACCGTGGGCATTGATATAATCAACAGAACAGCCAGCCTCTTTAATCGCCATAGCCATGCATCTCTCTGCCCCTTTTCCGGACGGGGCAACCATCTCAAAGCCATCAGCGGTGGCACCGTATCCAACTAACTCACCATAAATTTTTGCCCCCCGCCTGCGGGCATGTTCATACTCTTCGACCACCACCACCCCTGCCCCGTTGGCGACCACAAACCCATCCCGATCAATGTCATACGGTCTGGATGCGGTTTCCGGTCTGTCATTAAACCTGGTTGACAAGGCTCCCATGGCATCAAACATGGCGGTCTGGCTCCAATTTTCCTCGTCAGATCCTCCTGCAAAAACTATATCCTGTTTGCCAAGCATGATCTGCTCGGCGGCAGCACCAACACAATGGGCACCGGTGGCACAGGCTGAAGATATGGAATAGCAAACGCCTTTAATTTTAAACGGAGCGGTAAGGCAGGCGGAAACCGTGCTGGCCATGGTGCGGGGAACCATGAAAGGACTTAAGCGTTTAATCCCCTTCTGACGGATTTTATCTACGCTTGCAATGACATTTTCGGCAGAGGTACCTCCGGAACCGATTATCAAACCGGTACGCGGGTTTGAAACCTCTTTGTCGCTTAATCCCGCGTCATTAACAGCCTGACGCATGGCAAGATAACCGTAAGCGGCAGCATCACCCATAAAACGGCGGACTTTTTTATCAATATGATCTTTTGGGATTATATCAGTAAAGGCACCGACCCGGGAGCGAAGACCAAGTTTCTCATAATCAGGCTGATAACTGATTCCTGAACGGCCTTCCTGTAACGATGAAAGTGTCTCACCAAGACTATTACCAAGGGAAGAGATTATGCCCATTCCTGTAATCACAACTCGTCGCATCTGTTTCTCCCAAACTAACTACTTATCGCTATTTCTGTTAATGGTAAACGGGCCACAGCCCTGACAAACCGGCATAACCTCCACAGTATTGATGTTAACATGGGCAGGCACGCTGGTCACCCAGTGAACAATTTCAGCAATATCAGCTGGAAGTAAAGGTTCTGTCCCGCTGTATACTGCCTCTGCCTGACTGCGGTCTCCATGAAAACGCACCAGAGAAAATTCGCTCCGGGCAAGCCCTGGTTCGATATTGGTCACTCTGACCCTGGTCTCAACCAGGTCTGAGATAAGGTTACGGGAGAACTGTTTAACAAAACCCTTACTTGCCCCATAAACATTCCCGCCCGGATACGGGTAGTTACCGGCAACCGAACCCATATTGATTATATGTCCCCTGTTACGGCTGACCATGCCCGGCAACACTGCTCTTGTCACATACATCAACCCCTTGATGTTGGTGTCAACCATGGTGTCCCAGTCTTCAAGGTCGGCTTTGTCGGCACGACTAAGTCCTAAGGCAAGACCGGCATTGTTGAGCAAAACATCAATATCGGCAAATTCTGGAGGAATCTCTTTAATAAATTTTTCAACCTGATCTCGCTTTCGTATATCCAGAACAGCCTGGTAAACAGGGGTATCAGGGTAGCTGTTACAAAAATTTTCCAGGTTCTCCCTGCGTCTGCCGGTAATTATTAACCTCCATCCTTGCCGGGCAAATCGCTCGGCACAGGCCAAACCAAATCCGGAAGTGGCACCGGTTATAAGAATTTTTTTATCCATGCTTGTTGTCTTGTTGTCTTGAAATAATAAATAGGTTACAATTGGAAACCTTAAAAAAACAGATTAATGACAAAAAAAAATCTCTCGGTAAGCATAAACGATTATTGCATAAGGTTAATAAAAGCAGATTTTTTATGAAAAAACAATTCATTTCCCTGAAACATATACAATCCTAACAATACTCAAACGCAACCTAACCTAAGGAAAACGCCATGCTGAAAGAAAAAATGCAGGAAGCCATTAATGAACAGATCAACGCAGAGATATACTCATCCTACCTTTACCTGTCCATGAAGTCCTATTTCCAGTCTATCAGTCTGGGGGGATTTTCGACCTGGATGCAAAGCCAGATACAGGAAGAACTTATGCACTCCATGAAGCTTTATGATTTTGTCGCAGAACGGGGCGGCAGAGTCTTTCTGGAAGCAATCGAAAAACCGGAATCCGAATGGGAAAGCCCGCTGGCTGCCTTTGAACATATTTTAAAGCATGAACAACTGGTTTCCAGCCTGATTAATGATCTAATGGATCTTGCCATTGAAGAAAAAGATCATGCTACCCAGATTTTTCTTCAATGGTTTGTTTCCGAACAGGTTGAAGAGGAGGCTTCGGTTGGTGAGGTCGTCGATAAACTGAAACTTATCGGGGACAACTCCTCCGGGCTGTTTCTCCTTGATGCTGAACTGGGAAAACGGGTTTTCACTCCACCTTCAGGCGAGTAACATGTTGTTAGTTTTCTATAAATCCAAGAAGTGGAGGTGTAATAATGGAATCAAGTAAGACTGTATTGGAAAAGGCTTGCGATTGAAACCGCAAGAAAGGTTCATCGTCATTGATGGTCTTTTGTTGAGTCTTGATGAACCAAACAAAAAGGTTGATGAAATTTGGGCCATTGAGGCTGAAAAACGGCTGGCTGCATATAGAAGTGGTAAGTTAAAGGGTGTTCCATTTGAAGAGGTCTTTGATGAAAAGATATAAGACGAAAGTAATCTTCAACGAACTTGCGAAGTATTAATTTGGAGATGCTGTTGAATTCCATGAACTTGAGCAACCAGGGTTAGGTGGAAGATTTAAGGAGGAAATAAAGGAGTCCATCAAGAGAATTGTTTTTCTCGTCCCCACGCAGAGCGTGGGGACGAGAGTTTTTGAAGGAATTTCATAATTTGGTTGAGCCGAAATTCAATAAAATATTTTCAAATCAAAAACAAATCCGCACCCTACAATCCCTCCGCGATACCCTCCTGCCCAAACTCATGAGCGGTCAAATACGGATGCAATACGATAAGGAGGAAGAATAATGAACCCTCAAAACCAAGTCCAAATCTACCAAACAGAAGACGGTCAGGCACAGGTCGAAATCCGCTTGGGAAAAGATACTTTTTGGCTCCTCGCTGTTTCAAGTGGGTAAACCAAAATTGAATTTTCCGCCAAT
>CAZEMY010000155.1:0-5890 GCA_964513405.1 uncultured Desulfobulbaceae bacterium | reverse complement strand
CTGCACGGGCAGCTGTGTGGGAGAGTAGGTCGTCGCCAATCTTTTTATACTGTTGGTTTTGTATCTCGCCCCCATATCATACTTTGTATGACATGGGGGCTTTTTTTATGTCAGTGCTTTATCTGTGGCCCTTGCTGATGATATTCTCCAGCTCTTTGCAAATGGCATATCGTTTATCATTTCCTGCCATTGATAACCTCTCCACCAGCACCATTATTTCCTGATTTAATATCTGCTCTTCTTCGTCTCTCTTACCTTTGGCTACTTGCCTCCCAAGACTTTCTCCCTGCTCAAGTTTAATTTTCCAGAACTCTCTGTCTCCACCGCCGCCATCCCGGCATTTTCTTTTTATTTCATTTATCCATCGCTCTGAATCTATGGGCATCTTACTCTTTGTTATTGCTGTTGAGATGTTATCTTCCCGACCCAATAATTTGTTTTTATCCACGGCTTCGCTTAGATTAATATCTTTTTGAACACCCTTTCCTGTTATCGCATCCACATTCATATCGTTATTTTTTTGATATGTTATATCCGGTAAAGATCTTGCTGCACTATGTGCACTCTTTGTCTTTTCCTGAACCGGTTCTGACTGTAATAAAAAAGATTCAGGCATAGAGGAGGATAACTCATCGGCCATAATAGCCTCCTCCGTAACCGATGTTTCCAGAGATTGATGGGATAAAAAAAGCATATCCTGCTCTATGTCAATATTGACATAGAGCAACACTGAGGCAGCTGCCGCGAGAAGAGAAGGCCCCCATATATAGAAAAGAGGCCTTTTTTTTATGGCAGATGATAAGGGGAATATTTTTCCACGCACACCAGTTTGCTCGTCACAAATTGATGCCAAAGCCAGCCACCTGTTGTAGCAGCTGGCACAAGTAGAGATATGTTTAAAGAGTCGGGATTTCTCTTCTTGAGAACATTTATTCTCAATTAGGCAACTTAGCTCTTCCGGAGAAAGGCAACCACCTGTCTGTGGAGGTTGCTTTTCAACTCCGAGAGCCAGCAGAGCGGTAACCCTGTCACCATCCATGGCTTCTGTTTTTTTGTTTTTATCATTCATAAAACTAAATACCATCTCTTAGGAACGATACATCCAGACAAGGAGCGAACCATAATTATTTTCCTGTCTTTAAAACTGACGGACAAAAGAAATAAATATGTCTAAGTTATTTAATGCACATTCCTTATTAAAATAATTTTTTAAGTTGCTTATGACTGAAGTAAGTCCAACAATTCATTGGCAATGCCAGCTTGTTTAAAAAATTTTCGCAGCCTAGAGAGTAAGCGACGCAGCTTTCCATGGGCCTGATTGCTGTTTATCCCTAACATTTCTCCGGCTTTGCTGACTGAAAGCCCATCCTGAAAACAAAGTTTTAGCAAGATCCTTTCTTCAGGCTTAAGCTGTATTTTTACTCCCCGCAAACTCTCAAATAATAATTCCGGTTTTGGGGAATTATCGTCACTGAATAATCCCTGCAAGAGAACTGCAAGAAAAATTTTTCGTTCTTTCAAAGCAAACAATTCTTCCGGGGTGTCCAGATGATCTTCTTCCCGTCCAAGTCGCTGTCCCGCTTCCACTGTTTCGTCAAATTCAATTTCATGGGCCTGTCGTTTGCCACAATTGGTTATCCGGGCAAGAATAGTCCAGGCTGCCTTCTCAAGTTCATCTTTTTTGCCATATTTAATAAATAACCATTCAACGGCATCATTAACCTTTAATCGCTGCAAACAAAGAGCATCAAACATTGCCAGCCAGTATCCCCCGAGTGCTGTCAACCAAGCAGGGGGCCTAACCCGGCCAAATTTTTTTCGGGAGAAATCTTCCAGTAAACGAATAGATAATGCTGATAAAAAAGTAGATACTTGTGCTTTTCCTGAAAAACTATTTACCCGCCGACAATTATCTTCAAGTAATTTATTCAAAACAAACAGGGCTGCCTCTTCTGATAATGAGGGCTCAAATCTTCGTTTTGCCAACCGGTTTATCACCGGCCAGAATTTAGAAATTTCTCTTTTATCTATCTGTAATGATTTCACAAAAAAAATCTCAGCAAGAAATAATTAAAAATAACGACAAAATTTTCCATTATGACCGTCAATAAGAACAGTGCTTCTATTGTAAGGGGCAAAAATGTAAAATAAAAAAATAAACAAACCGGGAGAAGATCATGAAACTATTTAAATACTGTTTAATTATGAGCTTGGCAATAACAATGGGGGGATGTAACAATCAGACGACTCAAACTGGTCAGGACATTGATGCTGAAAAAGGGCAACAGGAGATAACTCAGCAACCATTGGCTGAGAAAAAAAATGATAAAAATAAACCTGAGCTTGCAGTAGCAGATGTTGATATGATTGTTGCCAGTCAACAGCTTGATACAAAAGATAAAAACATTGCCACGACAAGCAATTTCCCTGTAATGGAGGCTACCGGAGCCGGGGCGTTGTCCCGACATATGATGGTTGGCAATATGCCCATGCCCATCATGCCCCCTGTTAATGAGTGGACCCGGGAATCGTATAATCCCGTTAATGAATCGGGTTTTGTGTTGGTTCGTAATAACCCGCTCTCCACGCTCTCCATTGATGTGGACACCGCCTCATACGCAAATATTCGCCGTTTCATCAACAATTCCAGTCTGCCGCCGCTTGGTGCTGTTCGGGTTGAGGAGATGATTAATTATTTTTCCTATGATTACCCGGCTCCGGCTGGGAAACATCCTTTTTCTGTAAGCAGCGAAATAGGGCCGTCTCCCTGGAACGATGCTCACCGATTAATAAGAATCGGACTCAAGGCCAGGGATATCGAAAAAGATAAACTTCCCCCTTCAAATCTTGTTTTTCTGATCGATGTTTCAGGTTCCATGAATGCTCCAAACAAGCTTCCCCTTCTCCAAAAATCCATGAAAATGCTGGTTGAACAGTTGGATAAAAATGATAGAGTGTCAATTGTTGTTTATGCAGGCAGGAATTACATTCACCTTGAGCCGACCTCAGGGGGAGAAAAAAGTAAAATAAAGGATGCCATTGACTCTTTAAGATCCGGTGGTTCAACTCATGCTTCCAGCGGAATCCTCACTGCCTATAAACTGGCTGAGCAGGTTCGTATGCCCAAAGGAAACAACCGGGTTATTCTTGCCTCGGATGGCGATTTTAATGTGGGTATTACCAGTCGTGACGAGCTGCAAAAACTCATTGAAGAAAAAAGAGAAACCGGTATTTATCTGACAGTACTCGGTTTCGGGATGGGTAACTATCATGATGACACCATGGAAATCCTTGCCAACAAGGGCAATGGTAACTATGCCTACATAGATAACCTTCTTGAAGCAAAAAAGGTTATGGTCAAGGAGATGAGTGGCACCATGTTTGCCCTGGCAGGGGATGTCAAAATTCAGGTGGAATTTAACCCGGCTAAGGTCGGAGCTTATCGGTTAATTGGTTATGAAAATCGTAGGCTGGCAGATGAAGATTTCAACGATGATAAAAAAGATGCCGGGGAAATTGGGGTCGGTCATACGGTAACAGCTCTCTACGAGATTATTCCGGCAGATGGAAAAAATTTACCCACGGTTGATCCGCTTAAATATCAGACTGTAAAACCGCAAAAAAACAGTATCCGCAACGATGAATTAATGACCGTAAAATTGCGATACAAACCTCTTGATGATGATAAATCCATTCTCATGGAACATGTTATCAAAGAGCGGCAGATAACCCTTGAAGAAACCAGTGATGATTTCCGCTTTGTTTCTGCGGTTGCCGGTTTTGGTATGCTCCTTCAGTAATCAGAGTTAAGCTCTACCCTTGATTATAATCAGGTTCTTGCTCTGGCAAGAAGCGGCAAAGGTAAGGATCTGGAAGGTTACCGGGCCGAATTTATTCGTTTGGTTGAGCTGGCTGAGCTGCTGTAAGAAAAAACAGGTGACAGGTGACAGGTGACAGGTTACAGGGAACAGGTAAGTATCCCGCCTTTGGCGGATGAGTTTAGATATAAGAACCCTGTCCCCTGTTAATCCCGTATGCAGCCGCACCGAGCAGAGGTGCCTGCGGGTCAAGGACAATATGAATCGGTATGTCTGTAAGCAGTTGCCTATATACACCACGGGCAAAAGTTGACATAAACCTGGTACTATCAAAAAAAGGTAAAATTCTCGGCGGGAGACCGCCGCCAATAAACAAGCCGCCGCTGGATAAAGTTTTCAAAGCCAGATTTGCGGATTCAGCGGCAAGAATATCCACAAAAATATCCACGACCTGCACACAGATATGATCACGGTTACCGGCAGCCAACGCCTCCGTGGCAGTGGCAATAATAAGCTTGTTATTATCAGCTCCCCGGTTAAGTCTATCCTGCAAATCCTTATCTACGGCCATTTGCTCGGCAACAAAAGAAAACAGATTGGCAATGGCCAGGCCGGAACAAACCTTTTCCACAGAGACATGAGAGTCTTTTTTTAAAAGAAACGACAACAACTCTATCTGCTTCTGGTTACGGGGAGCAAAACTTGCGTGTCCCCCTTCCGATGCAACCGGGAGGAGACGACCTTTATCTTTAATTAGAAACGCTTCGCCAAGCCCGGTTCCTGGGGCCAGAATTGCGATGGCTCCGTGTGGCTCTGGTTTGCCTGTGTTTATGGTGTATAACTGCTTCTGCGTCTGCCGTGTTGCTCCCATAGCTGCTGCTATCAGGTCATTGACCAAAAAAACCTCAGCGAATCCATATCTTTCTTTAATTTCCCCGCCATTTATCAACCAGTCCAGGTTGGTCATTCTGACCGTGTTGCAGGACACCGGACCTGCTACTCCAAGGCAGGCAATCAGGGGCATTTTTTTTTCTCCGCAGAGAAAAATATCAATTATTTCTATAAGATTGTCATATTCACTGTTTAGAAAGCGTTGCCGCTTAGTCAGGTTAAGCTCCTCACCCACAACAGAATATAAAGCCAACCCGGTCTTGGTCGCTCCAAGGTCACCGGCAAGGATAATTTTTTCTTTTTCCTGCTCTTTCATATCATCACCGAGGTAATGAAATCACGATATGGCTGCCATTACTTCCTGCAAACGATCAATCATCAAATCAATTTCTTCTTTGTTCACCGTAAGGGGTGGAATAAAACGAAGAACCCGCATGCCGGCAAAGTTTATCAATACCCCTTTCTCAAACATTTTGTTAACAATATCAGTGCCATGTTTAATACCTTTTTCGGTCAAAACCAAACCAAGGAGCATCCCCATTCCCCGCACTCCGCTGGCAAGCTCAGGGAAAGCATCTACTATTTTATCAAGCTGGATGACGAGATATTCGCTTGTTTTTCCAACTTCCTCCAAAAATCCGTCGGCAAGGATAGTCTTTAAAACCGCTACCCCGGCTGCTGCTGCCACAGGGTTACCGCCAAAAGTGGAGGCGTGGCTGCCAACCCCAAAGGATGAGGCAATCTCATTGGTGGTCAACATCGCCCCAATGGGCAGACCGTTACCCAGAGCCTTGGCAATGGTCATGATATCAGGAACTACCCCAAGCTGTTCATAGGCAAACAGAGTGCCGGTTCGTCCTATTCCGGTCTGAACCTCATCAAAAATCATCAGTAGATTATGTTTGTCACAAAGAATTCTTAATGCTTTCAGGTACTCTCTGCTTAAAGGGCGAACCCCGGATTCACCCTGCAGGGGCTCACATATGACCGCACAGGTTCGCTCGTTGATTAACTGTTCTACTTCTGCGGAATCACCAAAGTTGGCATGGACAAACCCTGTCGGCAACGGTTCAAAACCCTGATGAAATTTTGGCTGACCTGTTGCTGCCACCGTGGCAAGGGTGCGGCCATGAAATGATGCGGAAAGAGAAATAACCTCGTAGCGACCCTCTCCGCTGTGG
>CAZEMY010000154.1:0-5918 GCA_964513405.1 uncultured Desulfobulbaceae bacterium | reverse complement strand
CTGGCTGCAATTATTGCCGACTTTAAATAAATTATCAGAACCTGACCCGGAAAACAGAAAACAATAGAATGGAAAACCCTCCCCATCCAGCAAAAAATGACCTCCATCCTTTCTGCCTATGACGACCTGATTGAAAACAACCTGCGGCGAATAAAACTGCTGGAGGAGTCGGCCCGGCTCCTGTACCGGGAGTGGTTTGTCAATCTGCGCTTCCCCGGCTAATGAGCGGAGAAATTATCGTATGAAGAAAAAGCCATATATCCCCGACAAGCTCCCACTCAAAAACTTAAACTGGGAACGATTGGCTCCATATACCAGTAAAGCAACTATGGCAGTGGCCAGATATGATGGTACCTTGGCCGGGATGGTTAATGCTGCCGTTCTTCTTTCTCCAATTACAAGTCAGGAAGCGGTGTTGTCCTCACGCATTGAAGGAACACAGGCCTCTCTAATAGAAGTTCTGAAACATGAGGCAGGTGAGCAATATAGTGAATCCAAGCAGGGCGATATTCATGAGATCGTGAACTATCGGGAGGCTTTGCTTCTGGGAGAAGATTACCTCAATGACAGGCCTGTCTCTTTACAACTTATCCGGGAACTGCATGCTTTATTGATGCAGGGAGTACGCGGTAGTGACAAGACTCCCTGTGCATTTCGCACCGAACAGAACTGGATCGGCACAAAAGGGACACCCATGGAAAAAGCACGATTCATGCCCCCTGATCCAGTCATAATGCAAGCTGCCCTCGATAATTTTTCGTACTATGTCAATCTTGAGGACACAGATCCACTGGTTCAGCTTGCTGTTCTCCATGCACAATTTGAAATAATCCATCCTTTCATTGATGGTAATGGTCGCCTTGGCCGGATGTTGATCCCACTCTTTCTTTATCAAAAAAGAGTTCTTCAGCGTCCCATGTTCTATCTCAGTGAATACCTCGAAGAAGCAGACGGAGAATATCGGGACAGGCTTCTGGCTATTACTGATGATAACGACTGGCAGGGATGGATTGAATTTTTTCTCTCAGCCCTGCATCAACAGGCTGAACGGAATACTGAGAAAACAAAAAAAATCATCCTTCTTTATGAAAAGATGAATCTCCATTTCGTTGAGATTACCCATTCACAATATGCTCAATTAGCTTTGGACGCTTTTTTTACCCGACCAATTCTTAATAGCAGTGATTTTTTGAAGATCACCCATATTGAAAACAGAGGAACTGCGAATAGTCTTTTACGGATCCTTGTTCAAAATGATGTGATTCGGGTTCTTAGAGAGGGGGCGGGGCGTAGTCCAGCCATCTATGCGTTTCCTGAACTGATTAATGTTGCAGAAGGAAAAAAGGTTATTTGATGGCGAATAGAACTATCTTTACAGTTGTGTACAGCTGGGCAAGAGTTACCGTACGCAACGCATGTTGTGACTTCCAGGCCGTACACAAAAGTGTCTTACCCCCCCCCTGTGTCAGGATAGTTGTAGTTCGTTTGAATTCTCTGTGGTAATTTTTACTGCATGGAGTACCCAGCCCCGAAATCCATCCAAGCAAAGAAAAAGTCCCCCCTTACCATATTCACTGGTCGCATCAATATGGAGAGGATAACCACTACCCTCCATAGCAGCACGAAGAGCTGACGCACAATTTAAGTGGAGCGCCTCAAGGTCGAGCAAAAATCTATCGCATAGCTGTGAAATGGTGCCGGTTGAGAGAATAATATCTTTTTCATGAAGTAATTCAATGCGATTTTCTTCTCGTTGCATATTTCGAAGGTATCGTGCTACTCCCACCGCCACGATCAAATCATAGCCGTAACGTTGCCCGGCAGGAACCATCTGTGCAAGTACTCTTGATGTCTCTACCGGATGGGATAAATCAACAGAACAAACTTTACGAATTTCTCTGGCTTGGATCGGCCTGTATCTATTGGCGTGACCGTGTTTAGACACAAGGGTAACCGATAGAAAAAATACAAATTGGCTCCCAGCTATTTCCCTGTGGACAGGGATTACTTATGTGAAATAAGTGGAATATTACCTATATAATTATGCGTGACAGTGAGAAAAGCAAGAAAATAATTTAGAGCAAGCCTTTGTTATATGTTTAAATATATTTACAGATATTAGTATATGGCTTAATGTATACTCATGAGCAAGATTATTCAAAGCCTTAAGTCTGCACGTCTGGAGAAAGGGCTTACCCAGGCCGAACTTGGAAAAAAGCTTGGCCTGCCGCAAAGTCATATCTCTAAGATTGAGCAGGAATTAACCAATCCGCAACTATCCACATTAAGAGATATGGCTAGTATACTCGATCTGGAGTTGACCTTGGTGCCACGCTCTATGTTGCCAGCTGTTAGATCACTTCTTACCGGTGAAGATACAGCCACACCCAGATGGCAACCTGACGAGGAAGACTGATGGCTGATATTTTAGATGTATGGTTAGCCCAAACCCGCATTGGCCAACTGACACTACTCCCAGGTGACCGTACTTTTTTTGTTTTTGAAGAAGAGTATTTGAATGACCCAAATCATCCAGTTCTCAGTCAGTCATTCTTTACTGGATCTGGAGAGATCATTCCAGAAACCAGAACCTACAAAACTAAACTCCCTCCATTCTTTTCCAATCTATTACCCGAAGGCCACCTGCGGACATATCTCGCCAAACGTGGCCGAGTAAAACCTTCTCGTGAATTTAAACTTCTTGAACTATTTGGAGAAGATTTGCCTGGTGCGGTCTCCATAAAATCATCAGATCAACGTAATGTCCCATCAAAACTTCAGGCAAAAGAAACAGAACATTCCTCTCAGGAACAACCATATCGATTTTCTCTTGCCGGAGTACAACTAAAATTTTCTGCCCTTGCAGAGAGTAAAGGCGGCTTGACCATTCCAGCAAGCGGAGTCGGCGGCGATTGGATTGTCAAATTACCTGCTCAAAATTTTGCCCAGGTTCCTGAAAATGAATGGGCTATGCTACATCTGGCAAAAGAGGTAGGTATTTCTGTCCCTAAAACAGATCTTGTTCTCCTTGAAAAGATTGAAGGCTTACCGGAGCTTGGCTTTTTATCAGGCAATCTGGCTTTAGCAGTAAAGCGGTTTGATCGAAAAGAGAACCAACGGATCCATATTGAAGATTTTGCCCAGGTTTACAACGTATTCCCAAATGACAAATACAACAAAGTCAGCTATGACAATATTACCAATATGATATGGGTATTAACTGGTGAAACAGGCCTCAAGGAGTTTATTCGACGGCTTACCTTTACTGTGCTGATAGGTAACGGTGATATGCATCTCAAAAACTGGTCTTTTATTTACACCGATGGGGTTACACCGGAATTGTCTCCAGCTTATGATTTTGTCTCAACCGTCCCATATCTTCCTGGTGATCGCTTGGCATTGAACCTGGCTGGGGAAAAAGATATGGGCATGATAGGTTTAAGGCATTTCCAGAAGCTCACTCGCAAGGCTGAAGTACCGGAATATCTGGTTATCGATACTGTACGGGAAACGGTTGCGAGTACGTTTGAGAAATGGGAGGAGCAGAAAATGTCATATGAGCTTCCCTCTGCTCTTCGCAAACGGATTGACATGCATTTGGAAGGAGTCATACTCAATTTTGACTGACTTTGGTGGTTTGCTGTAATGTGGAGTTATTGCGTATATAGTGGAACATGACAGGAAATGTGAATCGAGAAGAGTCAAAGAGGAATTGATTCCTTTTTTATAGTAAGCCTTCCATTTTCCCTGGAAAGAAAAGTCAAAAAGATATTGAATTAATTAATATTTAAATAGTGGGTTGCTTAATGTCATCGACGCCATCTGTCTCTTTCGACCTTCATAAACTGGGGTGGAAAGCCTTTGAAGATCTTGTTGCATGTATTTTCAGGGATGTTATGGGGCAAACATTTCAGTCCTTTCCTGAAGGGACTGACGGAGGACGTGATGGGGCCTTCCATGGTGAATGGTCTCCACAAAGTGGTGAAACCATGTCTGGTAGTTTTACCGTCCAGTGTAAACACACCAGTAACTCAGGAAAACTCCTTCCTAAAGCGGTAGTAAATGGAGAACTTCCTAAGGTCACTAGACTTGCCACTCAGGAACTTACAGACGTTTACATTCTCGTCACAAACCATAGGGTTACTGCTAAAAGAACTGCGCAGACAGAGAAGGCTTTTATGGAATCAGGTGCCAAATTTGCTAAAGTCTATGATTCAAAATGGATTAACACGACAATAGAAGAGCGTCCAACACTTCGTCGACTCGTACCACGGCTTTATGGATTGGGAGATCTAACCCAGGTCGTAACCAACCAGGCGTATCGTCAAGCAAGAGAGGTTCTTGACTCTCTGATACCAGACCTTGATTGTTTCGTGCCAACCGAAGCGTACAGAAAAAAACACTCATCAAATTTCATGGATGAACATTTAGTTGGTGGTTTGCTAACGTCACAAGAAATCAATAACCAGTTGGTCACTTTAAAAAATCACATTTTCTCTAATAATGATGAAATAATTGCAGACATTTCTTCCAGTTGGGATGGTGATGAAGACCCTGATTATTTGTTTAGCGACCTTGAAGAGACATTAAAAGTCATTGATAAACAGGGAGATAAGGAGGAGAAAGAAGTGGCATCCATGTTTTTAAATAAAATTTCGGACGCAGTGTCAGAGATGGAAGATAGTCAACCTGACAAAAAGGAATACGAGACCTTGGAAGCAGAAGAAACTTCAGTTGAATCAGAACCTTTTGTTAGAAGTATATTTGATGATGTTGATGAATAAACGCAACGACAGAAGCTATAGCCGTTGAGTCGTTAACATAGGAGGATGTAAGGATGTTGGGTGTCAAACGCCCATCAATCAATCCGACCTTTGCAAGCACACGAATTTTAATGTAGACGAACCTAATTAGTCTAAAGGACAACTAAATGTCACTACTTAATGACATCCTAAAATGGACCGAGACGCTACCAGAATGGCAACGCGATGCTGCACGACGCCTTTTCCAAAAAGAAGAAAGGTTATCCGAGAAAGATTACAGCGAACTATACACGTTCTTAAAAGAGGCACATGGTTTGCCTAATCTGGACGGTTTGACGATGGAACCCCTCGCAACAGAACATCTACCTGCGGAAATAACTCCAGAATGTACATTCCTTAGTTTTCAGTTGTCTGGTAACGAGTTTTTTGATACTTTAGCATCTTGTCATCCATGAACCACCGTTTTTCACCCCCCCTTACACAGTGCAGGCTACGATTAACTTACTCATTTAAAAAACAAAAAATAAAAAATCATGGACTCAAAGATAACCGCAGTCATCCTTGCCGCCGGTCAAGGCACGAGAATGAAATCAAAAAAGGCAAAGGTTCTCCACGAAGTTTTCTTTAAACCCATGCTCCACCATGTCCTTGATGGAGTACAGCAGGCGGGTATTGAAAAAGTAAGTATCATTGTCGGTCATCAGAGCGATGTTGTTCTTGCCTCTCTAACTGATTATCCGCACGAGCCTGTTTTACAGGCAGAGCAACTTGGTACTGGTCATGCGGTTCTCTGTGCCGGGAAAAGTTGTACGAGCAGCGATGAGGTTATGATCCTCTGCGGCGACACCCCGCTTATCCGCTCTGAAACCCTTAACGCCATGATAAAATCCCATCATGATAACCAGAACTGTGTCAGCCTGATGACCACCGTCCTTGACGACCCCTTTGGTTACGGAAGGATAATCAGTGATGAAAGAGGAAATATTCTTAAAATTGTTGAACAAAAGGATGCTGATCCGCAGGAACTTAAAATCAGAGAAATAAATGCCGGTATATACCTTGTTGAGAGGGAATTTCTTTTTCAGGCTTTGAAAAATATAGGTACGGACAACAGCCAGGGCGAAGTATATCTGACTGATCTTATAGCCATTGCCA
>CAZEMY010000153.1:0-5947 GCA_964513405.1 uncultured Desulfobulbaceae bacterium | reverse complement strand
GTCGCTGAAATCAGGCTTTAAGAAATCTTTAAAATAAACAAACATATTTCCAGAATCAGCAAACAACATTGTCCAGTTATGCATTTCCGCCGAAGAATACGCTATACCAAGGATAACGGCCAGAACCAAAGCCCACCCAGCCTTGTTGAGCATCTGTTCCCAACGCGGTTTAAGCTGCCTCGCCACAGAGAGGGATATTTTTTGTGTTTCTTTCATTTTTTTTCTTATAATTCACAATAACGAGTTATCACAGCAATCCGCACAGGGACGACCAAAAAATACCCGGCGCTGCAAACACATAAACATACAATGCCGGGCATTTAGACAGTAAATCTATCTTGACTGGAATAGTTAATAACCGGCTTTGCCAACTATTTTTTGAGTTTTTTCAAGCTGGGCAAGAGTGGCCTCAGCCTCTTTAACCGCCTTAGTGTCCCCTTTCCTTTCAGCTTTGAGCTTATCTTTGAAAGCCTCAATCATGCGGACATCAAGGAGCTGGGCATCAGAAGAGGCCAGAAACGGGCCCCAGCCATCGGAAAGCTCTGCCAATACCTTTCGCTCCCGTTCAACTTTTTCCATGTCACCAAACCGCCCGTACTGAATAAAGAAAAAGAGGATTTTTTCTTTTACTTCCTGGGGTAAATCCTTACGCCAAACCATCGGATCAGAAGGGATAAGGGGTGAACGCCAAATCTCTTTAACCTGGGCTGCCATCTCAGGTTTGGCAGAGACAAACCGGGCATAAAAAGACTCTGTGTTGTTGGTTGCCACATCAACTTTTCCGGTGGCGACCGCAATCAGATTTCCCTCATGGTTGGAACTCACCACCCGTTTAAAACACTCTTCCGGGGTTTTATTGTTAAGAGCCCATACATAATAACCGGGGATGGCAAAACCGGAGGTTGAGTTTGGATCACCATTTCCAAAGGTTCTGGTCTTATCACAAACCAGAACATCCTCAAGGGAGTTCAAATCTGAATCTTTATGAGCAATCAAAAGGGAGTAGTAACCTTTGGAACCATCTTTACCGATGGTCTGGGCAAACACCTCTCCGCCGGCCCTATCAACCGCTTCAATGGCAGATTTATTGCCAAACCAAGCCAAATCAACCTTTTTAAACCGCATACCCTGGATGACACCGGCATAATCAGAGGCAAAAAAGGCCTTAACCGGAATCCCCACAAATTTTTCCATATCCTGCAAAAACGGATCAAAATTCTTTTCGAGAACTGAGGCCGACTCGGTTGAAATAACGCCAAAATTAAGTTTTTTTGGCATTTCCGCCAGAGCAGAACTACTCATAGACAGCACAGCCAAGCCAACTGCTGCACAAGTGATTTTTACGGTGTTAATTGAAAACATTTCACTCTCCTTTTTGTTTTTTTTGCAAGTTTTATCACCCGCTTATATTTACCAACCAGATTGACCTATATTTTCAGGCAACCTTTTCAAGAACTTCTTCATTATTTTCACTGCCCGGGACAACCCCGTACAACTCTATCAGATCCTTCTCCCCAATTGCAGCGGGCGGCCCGTCATAAACAATATGCCCTTTTCTAAGAGCAACTATCCTCGAACATCGCTCGGCAGCCACTTCAAACTGATGAAGTGAAACCACAACCGTATTATTATCCCGGCTGTTTATTTCAGCGAGCAGATCCATCACCCTCTCTGATGAAGCTGGATCAAGGGAGGCTATCGGCTCATCTGCAAGAATAATTTTGGCTTCCTGGGCAAGTGCCCTGGCAATTGCTCCCCGCTGCTGCTGACCACCGGAAAGAGTTGAAGCCCGTTGATGGGCAAAGTCAATCATGTTGACCCTCTCCAAGGCTTCAAGGGCTTTTATTTTCTCAGCCTTGGGAAACAAACTCAACCATCCCCGCCAGGCAGGGTTATGGGCAAGACGGCCAATCAGGACATTGGTAAGCAGAGAAAGTCTGCCGACCAGGTTAAAATGTTGAAATATCATGCCCACGGTCCGCCGTACCTGGCGATGGTGGGGTGTCTGTTTATTTCCTATCTGAGTTTCCTCGCCAAGAACCTTAATGTACTGCCCGGACTGATCCATAACCTCCAGGCCGCCTATCAGACGAAGCAGAGTTGACTTACCGGAACCCGATGCCCCGATAAGACCAACCATTTCACCGGCATGCACCTTGAAATCAATCTTATCCAAGACCTTGTTAGTACCAAAGGACTTATCTAACCCATTCACATCAATAACCACATCTCTCGCTTCAACAACACTCACCGTTAACCTCCATATATTTTGTTTCCCTGCCTTAAGCTCAACAGAAACTTTACTCCTTAGATGGACTAACTCCTGTCCTGAAGTCGTCCCGGAAGGTACAGGCAATTTGTTAGGATAAAGTTATGGAATAATTTTTTTTCTGTTAAATGTGCATCATGGGGTTGTGGTCGCTTAATCCCCATAGACAGAAAGGACAACAACATGGAAGAACATAATGTCCTGCGGGCAGAAAAAATATAAACGAATATCGAATTTAGAATGTCGAATTTCGAATATAGAAGTTTTTTACTTCATCATTCGAAATTCCTTGTTCGACATTATGCTGTTCAAAAAACTCCTTATTGATAACTGTTCTCACAAAACTTTGTTTTTCCGGTACATTAAAATTTGACACTTCACTCTTACAAGGTTAAATTACAATGTAAAAATTTAAGGTTTCCGGGGGTTCCCGCAGAACCTGCTCTTTTTTATGCCCTTTTCCAGAGAACTTTACGGTGACAAAGAAAATACAAAAAATAGTCAAGCTGTTACGGCAGGAAAATTTTTTCCGGTTACTGGCTGTAATTATAATTATGATTGCAACCAGCTCGCTGCTTATGTCCTGGCTTGAGCCTGACCTAACTCTGGTCAGTGCCATCTGGTGGTCGATTGTGACCATGACCACCGTTGGTTACGGAGATATATCCCCGGTCACCACGGGCGGGCGAATGGTGGCAGTACTGATCATGTTTTTTGGCATAGGCGTGCTGGGTATGCTCAGTGCCGGTCTGGCAGCATTATTAATCAGCAGGAAAATGAAGGAGAACAGCGGGATGCGTAAAACAGACTTGCAGGACCATATAATAATCTGTGAATGGAACCACCGGGCCAGGGCTATTCTCAGGGAGCTAAGAGCTAATAACCGAACCGCAAACAGCCCGATAGTACTTATTGCCGATATCAGCGAAAAGCCGCTTGACGATGATCTGCTCTTCTTTGTCAGGGGTAATATAAATGAGGAAGCCTTGAATCAGGCAAACCTAAAACAGGCCCGGACAGTGGTGGTACTTGGAGACGATAATCTTGAGCCTACCTCACGGGATGCCAAGGTGGTACTCACCACCCTGACCATCGAAAGTATGGCAAATCAGGTACACACTGTAGTTGAACTGGTGGACAAGGCCAATGAACAGCATTGCCGAAGAGCAAAAGCTGATGAAATCATTGTCGGCAGTGAAATTTCCAGCCATCTGATTGCCACAGCCACCCTCGATCACGGAATCAGCACTGTGGTTTCAGAACTGCTCAGCTCCAGTTACGGCAACGAGCTGCGAACCATGCCCGTACCCAAAGAGATGGCAGGGAAAAAATTCATCGAGGTGTTTACCGCCATAAAGCAGGAGTACCAAGCAACAGTACTGGGAGTTCAGAAAGGGAAAGGGGGCGAGCTGATAACTAACCCGGAGGTTGACTCTATGGTTGAGAGCCATGATTCTCTGATCATTGTCGGCAAGGGTAAAACAGAACCCTCAAAACAATGAGTGACGCCAAGGAGGTGAAAAAAATCCACCTCCTTTTGAATGCCTGCCTAATGTTATTTGTCCCGCAGACTAAAAATACACCCCTTTGACCTCAGCTTCCTCATTCTCTGCCTGCTGACTCAAAATTCTCTCCGCTATCCGCCAAGCTTCTTTGGTCATATCATTTATACCAATCCCCTTCCAGCCAAAACCACAGACATGAAGATCGTCAAGCTGCTTGTGCAGTTTTTCATACCAGTCAAGCAGGGCAGGATACCCCCTTTCAAGCTGAGGTATGGTTCCGCCTGGGCGTAACACCCGTGCATATGAAGGGGCGGGAAGTTCCATGAGTTGACCAAGGTCATTGCACACATTGGCAATTATCTCCTCATCATCCATCTCTATCCTTTCCGGATGACGACGACCGCCAATCAAAGCTTCGATAAGTTGTTGGCCAGCCGGGGCTCTGCCGGGAAACATGTGGGATGAAAAAAGGGTACCAAGGGTAAAGCGTTGTTCTGACTCCGGGGCAAGATAACCAAAGCCAAAGGGAATCTCAGCCTGCCTAGAAAAGCCGAGTGCTACGGTTAAAATTCCGGCTTCAGGAACTGAGGTAAGCGGCGGCGGATTAAGTTCATTTAAGCCGGCAAGAAGTGGCAGGCAGCCATTAACCGGCAGGGCCATAATCAGGTGGCGGCAGGAAAATGTATTCCGGGAAGTTATGACCTGCCATCCCTCTTTATTTCTAATAATCTTTTTGACGGTTGTCTGATAAGAAATCTCCCCACTGGCATCCAAGGAAGCAGCGAGAGCCTGGGGCAGCCGTCCCATACCTGTCCGAAAACTTGTCATGGCAGGAAAAGTAAACTTCCCCGTTTGCCCTTTATTTTCTTTTTCTTTTTTGTTTGCCAATACTTTTTTAATTACTCCCATAGTCACCGAACCATGTTTCTTTTCGAGATTGCGTACCCCCGGCATAACCGCATCAATACTGAGCTTGTTGATATCCCCGGCATAGGTACCGGTGAACACCGCATCGGCAAAGGGAACGAGTTCTTTACCAAACCTGTATTTCACCCAGTCGTGTACACTTGGTTCCCCGGACATGGGTTTTTTAAAGAGATCAGCACAAATTTTCAGTTTGGCAGCAACAGAAAGAATAGGTGCTTTAAGAATTTTAAGCGGTGTCTGGGGAATTGTGTTGAGCTTTCCACCAAGACATATGTAGCGGGAGAATTTTTTTAACGGTGCCTTCTCAACTTCCCCGCCAAGACCGGCAAGTTCGATAAGAGTCCGGCTTTGCTGACAGTTATCCAGAAATCCGTGGGGACCCCACTCAGACAAATACCCCATATCGTTATGGCTGGAAATAACTCCGCCGGCTCGATTACTCTCTTCCAAAATTAGAAGATCAATGTCCGCTTGTTTGTCTTTTAAAAAACGGGCAGCACTTAAGCCTGATAATCCGGCACCGATAATGATAACTTCATGCTCTTGACTGGTCATGGAAAAATAATTATATTGTTTATTAGAAAGTATATGGCATGGTAAACACCACTTGACTTAAGAAGATTTATGCTTACTTGTTTGTTCCGGTAGCAACAACCAACACCTGTATATTATAAGGGTATAAACGAAGAAGCAAGAAGTTAAATCATAAAAATAAGGAAAGATTCAATGAGTGCAGAACAGGTTGAAACCAAACAATTTCAGGCCGAGACCAGGAAGGTTCTCGATATTGTCATCAACTCCCTGTATACAGAGCGGGATGTGTTTATTCGGGAGCTGGTTTCAAATGCAGCCGATGCTCTGGAAAAATATCGACACTTGAGCCTAACGGAAAAACCGGAATTTGATGCCCATGTCCCCCTTGAAATTAATATAGAGTGCGATGATAAAAAACATTTCATTACTGTCACCGATACCGGCATAGGGATGACAAAAGAGGAACTGGAGACAAACCTTGGCACTATTGCCCACTCCGGCTCCGGCAAATTTATAGAGGAACTGGCAGAGGCTGTCAAAAAAGATGTCAACCTGATCGGCCAGTTCGGGGTTGGCTTTTATTCGGTGTTCATGGCTGGTAAAAGTGTCAGAGTGCAAACAAGGTCGTGGGGCGGTGGTGAAGGATACGAATGGGAATCAGACGGTGGCGGTTCCTATACGATTAAGCCATGCGAAGGGCTTCATCGGGGTA
>CAZEMY010000152.1:0-5981 GCA_964513405.1 uncultured Desulfobulbaceae bacterium | reverse complement strand
TGCGAAATTATTTTCAAGCCATGTCCATTTTTTTGCTTTACCGTCTTCCTCTTCCCCTGTAAGGATAAGGTCTGGCAGGAGAACAGTAAACTGAGCCTCCTCTGGAACATTCCCATTCCCCCTTGCCGTCAAGCCTGCTGTAATGATACCGGCAACCGGGGGTATATCAAAACCCCATTCTTCAAGCAGTTGCAGGGAAAACTCCTCTAAGCGGCTTTTGACATCCCATCCTTTTTTCTGATCCCATTCTCCATCAAGATAAAGGGACATCCCTCCATGGCGAAGAATAAAATCTGCCACCCCAGCCTGACTGCTGCCAACTCTCAGGACAGCTGGCTGTTCTGTCTGCCAGTTGCCAAACCTCTCGGATGAAAATTTTAGTTTAGCTAATTCCCCCTGCCACTGCTCATCTCTCAAGCCCCCGCCAAAACTGATAGCAATCCGACCCAAATCAGCGACTGCCTCCATAACCAGGGTGTGTTCTTCCCTGGTTCCCATCAGCTTAACCAGTACTTTATCAATATACTCGCCTGCCCCACTAATCCTGCTTCCTTTGACCTCTGCTTTTATTATGCCATCAGTAGCGGTATCCAGATTGATATCTGCTTCAATTTCATCAATGCTATACTCTTTAAAAGCAAGACTGGCACCGTTTAGAGCAAAGATTATCCGGGGAACATCCCGACTACCCCCGACTCTCCCTTTGGCTGTGAACGAGCCTGAACTTTCCGGAATCAGGCTTGCCAGATCCTCTGATTCCGCCTGAAAAGAGAGGTTAATTTCGTTGCCTGCCTGCCCATTTACCTGCAAAGAAGTGACCCCTGATTGCAAGAAAAGGTTGTCAATTATAAGTTCCTCACCCGCCAGTGTCATGCTGCCCGTTCCCGCAATCGGAAAACCACGGAGTTCACCACCCAAGTGTTTTATCTCTAAAGCAGCTCTCAGGCTATCATCCCATTGACCCTCACTCTTAACGCTAAGATCAATTTTGCCCGGCCAGTCGGCAGAGAACAGCTCAACAGGCAACTTTTCACCTTTAAGATCAGCCTGCCATGATAGCGACTCCCCCCAGCCAACCCGCCCGGTAACACTTAAAACACTCTCGCCTGCCAAAAGACGCAAAAAAGATATATCCACCCCGGACAAATCGCCGTCAATCCTGCTTTCAACCCGTACCGGCGGCTTATCAGAATAATTCAGCTCAGCAGATAAAGACCCTTTATAGGTTTGTAATGTGCCGGAAAAATCAGCGGTGTTCAGTGTTCCGTTAAGAGGAAGATCAAGACCAAGATCATTTAAAATAACTTCTTCACTGCTTGCCGACACCTGCCAGTTAAGTTTATCTGAGAGTACTTCACTAACCTCAGCATTGATCTCCGCCACAAACGGTGCTTCAAGCTGCATGGAGATGACAAGTTCTTCCAAATCACCCTTTAAGCCAACCCTGCCATCCAACTTACCTGCATCGGCAGTAACAAAAAACCAGTCGCCAGCAATGGTAAGCGGCCAGTCATTATGAAACTCTACACCTGCCGCAAGTTTCCCGCCAAAACCAGGAGTGTCTAATTTGAATTGTTCTACTCTTAATTTATCACCGCTCATTTCTGCCTTGACCAGCAGCTCATTAATCACAAACGGCTTTAGAGAATCATCTGGATAAGAAAGGGAAAAAACACTCAAATCACGAATCAAAAACTCATCCATGATTAACCTGATCGGCAGGTTAATCTCAGGTAGTTTGTATTGTCCTTTCTCTTGTCGAACATCTTTTTTCTTTTCTTCTTCACCAGCCGGCAGCCAGACCCTTACCCCTGATATTATTACGAATTCTCCATAAAAAACACCTTTGAACAGCCGGTAAGCCCGCCACCTGACGGCCAGCTCATCTATTTCAACCGTAACCAGATTTCTATCACCTTTATCTATTTTAACCTTTATCTTTTCCAGTCGCCAGGCAGATAATAACCTCCCTTCCACCCGTTCCACCGAAAAAACAGCCCCGCTTAACGAATCAGCAAGAAAAATGAGCGAACGAAAGCCCTGCTCTGTGACCAGCAGAGCAAGCAGGATCATTGCCAAAATAAAGGGCGGAATAATAATCCATTTTATTATACGAATGAACTTCATAAGTCTGCCCCTATGACTATGTGAACCCGCACCGGAGATCCTCCTTCAGAGAGACCACTGGCCAGATCCAGTGCCAGCTTGCCAAAGGGAAGATTCATTCTCACTCCCAGGCCTGCTCCGTGCTTGAGATCTTCCCCAAGGTTATCAACATTATCGAGTGCATTACCAACATCGTAAAAGGCGGCCAGGCTCCATATTTCTGATAATGAGCGTTCAATTTCAACACTTCCCTCAACAAGATACCTTCCACCAATAACCTCTCCGGCAGAATCGGTGGGCCCAAGCTCTTTATATCCATACCCACGAACACTTGTATCGCCACCGGCATAAAATCGAAGGGAAGGAGGCAAGTCTTCTATGGAATCCATGGCCGTAAACCCAAAATGCCCCCTGCCGATTACACGCCATTTGGGAAGAGGCGAAATGATAATTTTCCCTTCCGCTCTCGCCTGAATAAAATCCGTACTCGACAACAGGCTCTGGCTCGCCCCTCTCAGCGAAGAACTTATTCTAATCCCCTCTTCCACATGGATACGGTCTTCAGCAAAAACCTGCAACCAGTAGAGGCTTGGCATGAACAACTCCGCCGTTCCCTCATTAACTCCAACCTGGTAGTCTTCGCTCCTGTACTCAAGACCTGCACCATACTGAAATCTATCAGTATGGTGATTATAAGAAACACCAAAAGACAAGAGTTCCGTGGTCGTTCCCTCCCAGCTGTCATCATAATATTGGGCATGAATACGGAAGGAATCATAACGGGGATCAAAGACAGGTATTTCATAGTTAGCGTCAATTGAACCCCCTTCTACAGAGCGTTGGGTGAGCAAAGAAAATTTATGTCCATGACGGTTTAAGCGAATATTTCTCCATCCCAGACTCCCTCGAATCCCCGTATCTGTACCATAGCCAAGACCAACACTGTAACGGTTGGGCAGAGCCGGCTCAAGGGTCACCTCAATGGGGATTTTCCCATTCGAGAGCATGGTATAATCTGGCATCACCATGACTTTGGCGAAGTATCCACTTGCATAGAGATCAGCCTGCAGTTTACGCAATAATTCCTGGGAAAAAACGGCCCCCTCACTATACGGAACAAATCCCTGGAAAAGCCGGTCACTGATAACTTCCTGCTTGGTAGTTGTTTTACCAAAGTGATAAAGAATTCCGGGTTCAAAGACAAGCCTGATATCTGCCCTCTTCTTATCTCTGCGAACAATAACCTCCCGTTCCACAAACCCTGGTTTCATATATCCATGCTGCATGGCAAGATTAAGCAGTTGCTGTTTGCCCTGTTCATAAAGAGTATGATTTAACTGTTCACCGGGCTGAAGGGGGAAATTTATGGAGGTATCTCTGAAAACAGAATCTTTATTTTCTCCATCATGACCGATTATTTCCACAGACAGGGTCTCAACAAGCACCGGTTCACCAGCATCCACCTTGTAGAGAACCTTAACTTCATCGCCGCTGGATGATGGCTGAAGAGAGGCATCAACCACAACAGAATAATAACCAAACGGAGCCATGGATTTTTTTATATCTCCAGGAGCGAGGCGGTGGAGACGACGGATCTGGCGAAGAGTGATTTCCGGATCATCTTCTAACCTGTGTATCCTTAAACCGGCCATGACATTGGCATGAAGTTCCTCTTCAATTCCTTCCACAGTTACGGTTAGCGAGACTCCGTAACAAACCACCGCTGACAAAAACAATAATAAAACCGGAGAGAAGAAGATAAAAACAAAACTATGAATATAAAATAATCTCCTGACGGGAGAAAGAGAAAATAAATACAAAAAATCACCTTTTTGCGATGCACCACCCAGCAATGATTTAAAATTAATATCTATGAAGGGGTTAGTTGGTAACGATTATCCGTGTCAGAATCAGGATGACGAAACCCGGTTGATAACAGAAAACAAAAAATAAATCAAAATGGAACTTCTGATTCGGATATAATTTCCAGGTTCCGTTCAGGGTGACTAAAAACAAGTTCACAGGCATGAAGTAACATTCGCTCATCATGATCACAAACCCCGTACAAGCGATCTCCGATTATGGGGCAACCAAGCCCAAGGGGGTGAGCGGCATGGAGGCGAAGCTGATGGGTTCGACCGGTAAGGGGAATAAATTCAATTCTGGTTTTACAACCTGATTCCTGAGCAATTTTCCGCCAGTCGCTAATCCCTGTTTTCCCCTGGAGGGGATCATAAACCTGACGGGGGCGATTATCCGGATCAAGACGAAATGGTAACTCAATCCTCCCTTTCTCCCCTTTTACATACCCATCCAACACGGCAATATATTTTTTTCTAACTAATCGCTCGGAAAACTGGTTGGAAAGCCTGCGATGGGCTTCTTTATTCCTCGCCAGAACCATAAGCCCGGAGGTATCCATATCAAGACGATGAACAGCAGGATGGCTAATGATATCCGAGAACATTTCCCTGATAATACTGACCACAGAGATCTGCTTATCCGCACCCCGTCCAGGCACAGACAATAATCCCGCAGGTTTGTCAACCACGATAAAATCAGGATCAATTCTGACAATAGGTAAGCGAGGGAGAGAAACTCCTAAAGAGTCCAGTATCTCATGTTTCCGAACCTGGTTACTCACGACAAACCTCCTCTGCCCTCCGTCATCTGTCTTCTGCCCTCTGGCTTCTGTCTTCTGGCTTCTGCCTTCTGTCTTCTGTCTTCTGGCACCCGCATAACATAAACCCAAGAACAGGCTGGCACCTGCTTTCACACGGTAAAAAAAACTGTTTATGATACCTGCTTCCTGAACGGTTTTCCCTACCATAGTAAATCTCAGCCAGACTGTAAGGTGTCAGCTTGTTACGGGCAGCATGGGCAAGCAGCTTTGGCGAACAGCAATCACCGGTTCCAGTGGGCGGGAAACGGTTCACAGATGTTCTAAATACTTCAAGCAAAGCTTTTTCTTCTCCCTGAAAGTTAGACAACCTGTACAGGGAGAAAATCTTTTCCATCAAAGCCCTGGACTGCTCCCGCCTCTGCTGTCGGATACGCAACCACTCTTTACTGTATGGCTCATGTCTTTGCATGGCAACCCCCAACTGTTTTATCTGCCTCTCGCCTGCCACATTTAAACTGTTGAACAGTTCTTCATCAAAAACAGGTCCAACCCAGCCGGGAATATGGAAAAAACCGTTTATCTGACCGGAAAAGCCCCGGAGAACAACCCGTTGCCCACGCTCATCATGACAGATTAGCACCCCCACCATTTTGCCCCGTGCAGAGCCGAAAAGAGGTGCGGTTGGAAAACGAACTTCATCCAGTCTACAGGGAGAGACACAAAAACGGGGATGAGCGGAGGAAAAGATATCAAAACAACCCGAGCTATCTAAAGAATCAACAAGAGAAACGGCTTCAACCCTGGCAGCCTGGTTATCAATGGTGTGCATTTTCCGGCAGCGGTGACAATATCCGCTAACCATGCCTTTTTCACTCTCTGCCATCTACTTCCTGAAAAAATACAAAAGAATAGAAATCACCACACTGACAACAATACAAGTGACTAAGGGAAAGAAAAAACGAAATTTTTCCTGTTCAATTACAATATCACCCGGAAACCGTCCCCAGGGAATCTGTTTGAGCCAGGGCCACAACAGACCTATAACCACCAATATGATTCCGCAATAAATTAAGACTCGTCCCATAATGTCATTATGACCTCCGGTTACAGGTGGAAAAGCGGTGGCAAATCTTCACTTAATTTTTTCAGTAAAATAATGTATCCTGTTGCACAGGTCATGGCAAGGAATTCGTAAATGTTCGACTATCACCCCATTTTCGTCCGATTCGCCTCACCCGCATATGAATAGATA
>CAZEMY010000151.1:0-6093 GCA_964513405.1 uncultured Desulfobulbaceae bacterium | reverse complement strand
TAACTGAAAAAGAAACAATATATTTAAAAGATTATACACAGCCACCATTCCTGGTGGATACGGTGGACCTCCATTTTGAACTTGCCCCCGATTCCACCACGGTGGTGGCCACCATGAAAATGAGAATGAACGGTGATAACTCTGAGCCTCTAATTCTTTATGGTGAGAATATTGCTCTCGATGAGGTCTTGTTGAACGGGCGTTTGCTCTCTGATTCAGAATATGTTTTTGCAGATGGAAAGTTGGTGATAGAAAAAGTTCCTTCTCGCTTTACTGTTCAAATAAAGAACAGAATTAATCCGGAAAACAACACTGCCCTTGAAGGGTTGTATCGTTCATCTGGTAACTATTGCAGCCAGTGCGAGCCGGAAGGGTTTCGAAGAATCACCTGTTATCCAGATCGTCCCGACATCATGGCAGTCTTCACCACCACTATCGTTGCCAATAAAAAGGAGTGTCCGGTTATGCTTGCCGGCGGCAACCTTGTTGAGGAGGGAGAACTGCCGGATGGTCGTCATTTTGCCCGCTGGCATGATCCCCACAGAAAACCGTCATATCTGTTTGCCCTTGTTGCCGGTGACCTGGTCTGCATAGAAGACAGCTATACCACCATATCGGGCAGACGGGTCGGGTTATACATTTATGTGGAAGAACGGAACCGTGATAAATGTGAACATGCCATGGAATCGCTGAGAAAATCCATGCAGTGGGATGAAGAAAAATATGGCCTGGAATACGACCTTGATCGCTATATGATTGTCGCAGTTGATGACTTCAACATGGGTGCTATGGAAAACAAAGGTCTTAATATTTTTAATTCCAAATTTGTATTGGCCAGGCCGGAAACCGCCACAGATCAGGATTATGAAGGAATTGAGGGGGTTATAGGCCATGAATATTTTCACAACTGGACTGGAAACAGAATCACCTGCCGGGACTGGTTTCAGCTCAGCCTGAAAGAGGGCTTGACCGTGTTTCGGGATCAGGAGTTCAGTGGAGATATGGGCTCACGACCGGTCAAAAGAATTAACGATGCGAGTGTAATCCGTAACTTTCAGTTTCGTGAAGATGCGGGGCCTATCTCCCATTCGGTCAGGCCTGATTCTTTTGTTGAAATTAATAATTTCTATACCTTGACCGTTTACAATAAGGGGGCAGAGGTGATTCGGATGATCCATACCTTTCTTGGAAAAGCCGGGTTTCGCCGGGGTATGGATCTTTATTTTGAGAGGCACGACGGCCAGGCTGTAACCTGCGATGACTTTGTCAGAGCCATGGAAGATGCGAACAGCTTTGATTTGTCCCAGTTTAAAAGATGGTATTCACAGGCGGGAACACCAGAGTTAGAAGTAGAAACCAGCTATAATGAGGACGAAAGGGAATATCGACTTGCTATTAAACAGTCATGCCCTGCCACCCCAGGACAGGAGAGGAAAGAACCGTTTTTTATGCCAGTCAACATAGCTCTGTTGTTGAAGAAAAATGGTGAGACAATCCTTGAAGAGACTTTAACTGTTGACAAAGAAAAAGAAGAATTTGTTTTCAGCGGCATTGATGAACCTGTTGCCTGTTCATTTCTGCGTGACTTTTCAGCACCAGTAAAGGTCAATATGGCACGCAGAGAGGATGAGCTTGCCTTTCTTATGGCTTGTGATTCAAATCATTTCAACCGTTGGGACGCTGCTCAGCAGTTAGCCATGAAAGGGATGTTGGACGGGGTTTCCGCTTGGGGGGCAGGCTCGTCATTTAAGGTAGCTCCGGCATTTCACGAGTCTTTTGCCCTTCTTCTTGCCGACAAGCAGGTTGAGCCGGCTTTTCTTGCCCTTGCCCTGACCATTCCCACTGAAAACTGGATAAGCCAGCAGTTAGATGTTGTTGACCCTGAAGCAGTTTTCAGCACCAGGCAGTCTTTTTGTTTTCAGCTTGGCAGTGAGCACCGGGATGCTTTGCTTGCCCGTTATCAGCAGCTTGGCAGTGATCGTCCCTATTATTATTCCTCTTCAGAAGCAGGACGACGGAGCTTAAGAAACTGTCTGTTGAGGTATCTTTTAAGTGTGAGTGAAGAGGACGGGGTAGGGGAAGGGGAGAGAAATGTAGATATTGCTCTTGGGGAGGCACAATACCATGAAGCCGATAACATGACCGATAAAATATCTGCCCTTGCCGCAGTGGTCAATGCTAAGCGGGAGGCGGGGGACAGGCTGCTTGCCGATTTTTATAAGACCTGGGAGGATGAACCGCTTGTGGTTGACAAGTGGCTGAGCATGCAGGCAACCTGTACGCTTGCGGGAACCCTTGCCCGGGTGAAGAGTCTAACAGCTCATTCCGCTTTTTCCCTGAAGAATCCTAACAAGATACGGTCACTAATTGGTGCGTTCTGCTCTGCAAATCACCGCCAGTTCCACGCAAGAAGTGGAGAAGGTTATGTTTTTCTGGCCGATTATATCATAACCCTTGATTCACTCAACCCCCAGATAGCTGCCCAGCTCCTTACCCCGCTCACTTCGTGGCGACGCTATGACCAGTCCCGCCGGGATCTTATCAAGACACAACTGATTCGCATAAGGGATAAAAAAGACCTGTCTGCTGATGTGGGAGAAATTGTTAGCCGTAGTTTGCTGAAATAGGATTGTTTGATATTTTTATTTTTTGTTTTTTATTTTACAGGCGGATGTTAATCCCCATGCAACTGCTCATGAATATTGCGGGCAATCCCCGAGCCTATTCCCGGGACTTCTGCCAGTTCAGAAAGGGTTGCCTTGCAAATTCGTTTATAGCTGCCCAAAGATTTCAGCAGTTGCTTTTTTCGTTGTGGTCCGATTCCATTGAGACTATCAAGTGGAGAAGAGAGGGTTTGTTTATTTCTCAATTTTCGATGAAAAGTTACCCCAAAACGATGGGATTCGTCCCGTATTCGCATCAGATAGAGCAGGGCCAGGGCATGACTCTTGAGCAAAACCGGATTTTTGCGGCCGGGGCGGAACAGCTTTTCCCCTTCCTCCTCTTTCTCCTTGGCAATGGCAACGAGGTCAATGGTGCCAAGGAGATTATATCTGGATAAAACTTCCACCCCGATACCGAGCTGACCTTTACCGCCATCCAAGAGCAGCATATCCGGCAGATTCTCTTTTTCTATCCCGGTTTCCATGCGTCTCTCTAACACTTCCCGCATCATCGCATAATCATCCGGCTCACTTTTAAGCCTTATTCGATAATGACGATAAGCCTTTTTCTCAGCTTCGCCTCTGACAAAGCAGCTTAAAGAGCCAACCGCCTGCTTGCCGCTTAAATTGGAAATATCTATACATTCTATGCGGATTGGCTCGTTTTTTAAGCGTAATTTTGTTCGCAAAATTTTACTTAGACTCTGCCAGGATTTTTCTTTTTCAGCCTGTTTTGAGAAAACCTGGTTGGCGTTAGCTCTGGCCATTTCCATAAGTTGCATCCGTTTACCCCGTTTCGGAGTAATAATAGATACCGCCCCCTCCCGCAATTCGCCAAGTCGTTCAATAACGAGTTTCTGGTCAATAATTGCAAGGGGGAGAAGCAAATATCCCGGTGGCTGTCTCTGTGCTGAATAATACTGCATGATCGTTTCGGTAAGAATCTTATTGTCTTCTCCCAACGGATCAGGGATAAAAAAACTCTGTGAGCCGGAAATCATACCCCTTCTGATAAAAAGAATAGCAATTCCCACAGCAGCATCATGGCGGGCAAGACCAAACACATCCTGATTCTGGAAATGATCTCCGGCAACAGATTGATGTTCGAGGGTTTTTTCAAGAGCTGTTATCTGGTCACGAAACGAGGCTGCCTGCTCATAGTCAAGTTTTTCAGCGGCACGGCTCATCTTTATATTTAAATTGGCAAGCACCTGCCTGTTTTTGCCTTCTAAAAAAAGAAGAGACTCTTTAACCATTGCCTGATACTGCTTATCTCCAACCTGAGCTGTACACGGAGCAAGACATTGTCCCATCTGATAGTTGAGACAGGGGCGGGTGCGTTGCCGTACGGTTTTGCAACGACGGAGCGGGAAAAGGTTATGGAGAAGTTTCAAGGTAATCCGCATTGCCGAGCCGGATGAGAATGGTCCGAAATAACGGTTTCCGTCCCGAGTCCTTTTTCGGGTTACCACAATTCGAGGCCATTTATCTTTAACGGTTACCTTGATGAGCGGGTAATTTTTATCATCCCTGAGGATGACATTATAGCGGGGTCGATGTTTTTTTATAAGGGATGCTTCAAGGAGAAGAGCCTCTTTTTCCGTGGTGGTAAGGATGGTTTCCACCCGCCGGACATGGCTGAGCATAACCGCAGTTTTTGAGTGGACAGATCCCGAAAAATGGGCATATTGGCTGAGCCTTTTGCGGAGATCCCCGGCTTTGCCTACATAGAGGACTTCCCGTTTCCCTGACATCAGGTAGACTCCCGGTGAATGGCTGATGCTTGCCAGAATATCAGGAGAAAGAGGGCTTTTGGACACTGTTTTTTCTTTGCTTGGTATCACTGTACAGGTCTGTGTGAGTCAGGAGTGAAAACTGCTATCCCACAGCCTTGTATCATTAATTATCCTTTTCGTCAATCCGGCGCAGACCTTCCATTATTAATCCCATAAATCCATCTATAATGTCAAGCCGTTTAGCCTCTTCTGAAATACCGGAAGTATATGTGAACCGCCCAGATCGCCTGGTAAGCATGGTAAAAAAAGCTTCCTTGCCGACAGAAGTATTATAACGGGCCTGAATAAGCTCCCCTTCATGGAAAAGAACAAACGCCTTGCCATCGTCCAGGTCAAACTCCACATTACCTGTTTTCTGGCTGGAATTAATCAACTGGAACAAGTCCACCATGTTTATCTCAGATAACTCCCCGCTCATCCCGGAACTTATATTGCCGTCACGAAGAGTGTTTATCTGGGCTCTTTCCACCAGCATCTTGTAAAAGAATACCTGGAGCACAGGGAATTTATTAAGAATATGCTTGAAATTCTTACTGGACAGGCTGGCGAGTTTGGTCTTTGCCCTGGTGTGAATTGTAGTGGTTACCGGCTCACCGGAAAGAAGGCTCATTTCACCAAAAATTTCTCCGCTTCCCATTCGTGAAAGAGTCCGGCCATCATCAGAAACAACCCCCACCATGCCTGCCAGAATAATATAGAGGTCGGTGCCCGGGTCTCCTTTTTTAAGGATAACCTTGTTGTCTCCATACTCTTTAAGCTGCAACATGGCGGAGATGTCGCGCAGCCCGTCATCATCAAGTGGTTCGAAAATCTCCAGTTGGCGGAGGACATCGAAAAAGCGATCCATATGTTTCATCCTCTCCCGTTGTTCGGCAACAGCGAGCAGCTTCATCTGGAGGGTGGCAAACCCCTTTTCTTTCTTGAACTCAAAGCGAATCAACCCATCACAGCCGCCACAGTCAAACTTTGATTTTTGAATACCCTGGGGGGTAAACTTTTCATAGGAGGATTGTTCAGAAACAGATTCGATAATGTTCTGAACAAGTTTCAGGCAGACAGGTTTGGCCTCAGGTACGCTTAGTTTCATACCTTCAACTTTAAACTCATCACCGACATTATAAATGGGGCAGACGCGTTCCTCTGTAACTATGAAGATGGCGTCTTTTAATTCCCTGGGTTTTGGAGATAAAGAAAACATATTGTTGTCTTGTGAAAAAGAAATCAGTCTGAACGGATAAAAAACATATAGATAACCAGGGCAAGTGCCGTTGCTCCGCCAAAAAGCAGAGGTAGAACCTTGTCTAACTGCAGCTCGTCACCAATAATCAAGGTGTTCATATATTCAGTACCGCTGAGGTACCAGCCTCCTCCTATCATGGCAATAATGATAAGATCTTTAAATGATTGTTTATAAAGTAGATATATGACAAGCCCGATAAAGGGGATGAGGAACCAGGGGTTGGAACATAGTCCTGCCACATCAACATCTTTTATCTGCTCCGGCAAGCCGGTCAGATTTGCCAATTCCCCTATATATGAGAAAAATGATTTAACTTTTTCATATAATGTTTCCGTTATATTACCAAAATCCATACCCAGAACTCCTTATTCTGTTTTTCTGTTTTTCTGTTTTT
>CAZEMY010000150.1:0-6123 GCA_964513405.1 uncultured Desulfobulbaceae bacterium | reverse complement strand
CCGCATATTTCCTATAATGCTCTTTTGAGGGGTGAAAACGGCGATATAGGCTATATATAATGCTTATTTTTGGGATGTTTACGAATGAAAATCAATGGGTTAGCTTGGCCAGACCCCAATAGATCAATAGCGTGAAATAAAAAAAGCAAAGGAGTCAAAGAATGCCCAAAGGTATAATCCTGGCAGGTGGTGCCGGCACCCGTCTTCATCCAATAACCATGGGTGTTTCCAAACAGTTGTTACCCATTTACGATAAGCCGATGATCTATTACCCTTTATCGGTATTAATGTTGGCGGGTATCAGTGATGTTTTGATTATTACCACCCCGGAAGATCAGGCTGGTTTCCAGCGGTTACTTGGCGATGGCAGCACTTTTGGCATCCAACTTTCCTATGCTGTGCAGCCAAGCCCCGATGGTCTGGCTCAGGCATTTATTATTGGGGAAGAGTTTATCGGTGATGAATCCGTATGCCTGGTGTTAGGAGATAATGTCTTTTACGGTCATGGATTCACGCAAAAATTAACGGAAGCAGTAACTCGTTCAGCGGGGGCAACGGTTTTTGGTTACCAGGTTAAAGACCCGCAGAATTTCGGGGTAATTGAGTTCGATGACCAGATGCGTGCTGTTTCCATCACTGAAAAACCGAATCAACCCAAATCATCCTTTGCGGTTACCGGTCTGTATTTTTATGATAATCATGTAGTCGAAATTGCCAAACAGGTAGAACCATCCGCCCGGGGTGAACTGGAAATAACCAGTATCAACCAGGAATATCTTAATCGTAATGCCCTGCATGTGGAACTGCTTGGTCGTGGTTTTGCGTGGCTTGATACCGGTACCCATGAAAGCATGCTGGACGCATCCCGATTTGTGGAAACCATCGAAAAGCGGCAGGGATATAAAATTGCCTGCCTTGAGGAAATTGCCTTTAACCATGGCTGGCTTACAGCGGATAATTTACAGAAACGGGGCAGGAAAATGGCAAAAAACAGCTATGGGCAGTACCTGATTCAGCTCAGCTTGGAGGGTGATATAAAATGAAAGTTCTGACCACTTCTCTGCCCGGTGTCCTGCTCTTTGAACTTGATCGCTATGGTGATGAACGGGGTTTTTTTGTCGAAACCTACCGTGCAGATATTTTTAAAAAGAGCGGGCTTGATCTGTGTTTTGTTCAGGATAATCATTCCCGCTCCACCCGTGGTGTTTTGCGTGGTCTCCACTATCAACTGGTTCAGCCCCAGGGAAAGCTGGTCAGGGTGGCACGGGGAGCGGTCTTTGATGTGGCAGTGGATGTCCGCAGCGGTTCGCCAACTTTTGGAGAGTGGTACGGCACAACCCTCGATGATTGCAATATGCGGATGATGTACATACCGCCTGGCTTCGCCCATGGCTTTGTGGTGCTTACTGAATTTGCCGATTTTATTTATAAATGCACAGATTATTATCATCCCCAGTCAGAACATGGAATATTGTGGAACGACCCGGACATTGGCATAAAGTGGCCTGTTTCTGATGTGAACCTCTCTGTTAAGGATGCCGATAATCCTCTCTTGAGGGACTGCCAGACAAAACAGTTACCACCATATCATGGGGAGCTATAATGAAAATCCTGATTACCGGTGCTGGCGGACAGGTTGGTTCAGAGCTTATCCGCCAAGGGCAAAATCGTGGCTTGCAGATGATAGCTGCCAAACACAGCGAACTTGACATTACGAGTCAAGATTCAGTAGAGAGCTTTATAAAAATTAAACAGCCTGGTATGGTTATCAACGCCGCTGCTTATACTGCGGTGGACAAGGCAGAGTCTGAGCCGGAATCTGCCTATGGAGTCAACCGTGATGGAGCGGCTAATCTGGCCAGGAGCTGTGCTGATAGTCATATCCCCCTCCTGCATATTTCCACCGACTATGTTTTTGATGGGGATAAAAAAGGTTCATATTTTGAGACCGACCCGACCAATCCACAGGGTATTTACGGCAAGAGCAAACTGGCTGGGGAACAGGCCGTAAAATCTATTTTGCAGCAACACCTGATCCTGCGGGTTTCATGGGTATTTGGTGCCAACGGCAACAACTTTGTAAAAACCATGCTCCGTATGGGCAGAGAACGAAAAAATCTCAGGGTCGTTATGGATCAGCATGGCGGCCCGACCTGGGCTGGTGACATAGCCGCCACCTTGATATCACTTGCAACCCGCTGGCATGACGGCAATAATATTCCATGGGGAATTTATCATTACAGCGGCCAGCCGGTTACCACCTGGTATGAGTTTGCCGGAGCGGTTTTTTCCCAGGCCCGGAAGTTGGAAATGATCGCACAATTACCCGTAATCGAACCTGTCCCAGGCACTGAGTATCCAACCCTGGCCGGGCGCCCCTTAAACTCACAGCTTTGTTGCCTGAAAATAAGCCAGGAGCTTGGCATCTCCCAGCCGGACTGGCATATAGGACTTAACAATACCCTGACAGAGTGGAAAAATAATGAAACATTCTCCTGAGAACCTCCTTGTCACCGGTGGTGCCGGATTTATAGGCAGCAATTTCGTCCATTACTGGCTTAAAAAATATCCGCAGGAACGGGTGATTGTCCTCGATGCCCTGACCTATGCCGGTAATCGGGCAAACCTTGCCCCGGTTACAGATAATCTCAATTTCAAGTTTGTCCATGGCGATATCTTAGACACTGAACTTGTTGAACAGTTATTGAGGGAAAACGAAATAGATACCATAGTCCATTTTGCCGCTGAATCCCATGTTGACCGCTCTATTCATGGCCCTGATGCTTTTATCAAGACCAACATCGAAGGCACCCACTCCCTGCTCAAGGCCGCTAAAAAAATCTGGTTAGATGGCGGAAAAACAAAACTTCATCGTTTCCACCATGTCTCCACAGATGAAGTATACGGCACCCTTGAACCCGATGCACCACCGTTTACCGAGGAAAACCGGTATCTCCCAAATTCACCCTATGCGGCAAGCAAAGCCTCATCGGATCATATCGTCCGCAGCTATCATCATACCTATGGTCTCAATACCACGATCAGCAACTGCTCCAATAACTACGGTCCCTATCAGTTTCCTGAAAAACTGATCCCGCTGGTGATTGCCAACTGCTTAGACGGTAAGTCATTGCCGATATATGGTGATGGTCAACAGATCAGAGACTGGTTGTTCGTAGATGATCATAACCGCGGAATTGATTTGATTATCCGCAATGGTCGAATTGACAATACTTATAACATCGGTGGCAACAACGAATGGACCAATATCGACATTGTCACTCTGATATGTGATCTGATGGACCGGTATAATCCCCAGGGCAAACCCCATAAGAGCCTGATAACCCATGTTAAAGACCGGCTCGGTCATGACCGTCGTTATGCGATTGATGCCGCCAAAATCACCCGGGAGCTTGGCTACGCTCCCGTGGAGAGTTTTGAGAGTGGAATTGTTAAGACCATCGAATGGTATTTGCAGACTGGCAGTTAAAAGTTGCAAGCAACCCCCGACCCTAATTTCTTTTAAAAAGGAGGAAAAAAATGAAGAAACATTACCCCGTTATAATTGAGAAGATAAAGACGGAGTATTCATTTCTTCATGGACGGTCTTGCACTGGCAAAGGAGAAATATGCAGAGCAAATAATTCATATAACCAGACCAGACCAGACTGAGCTGTAAGTAACAGCGAATGTTTGCTAAAAAGGAGTTTGTCATGCAAATTACTAATATTTCAGAAGTAAAGGCAAGTTTGTCTTATTTGATAAAAACTGTTCAGGAAACTGGAGAATCAGTTATTATAGGCAAAGCAGGGAAACCTGTTGCTATTCTCTCGGCTTTCAAAAAAAACAAGTTGCCCCGCAAGCTTGGTGGAAGTTGGGAAGGCAAGGTGAAAATTGCTCAGGATCTTGACGAGATTGATGAAAAGATCATTGATCAATTTTATAATTCATCTATTTTTCCTCCACAAACATGAATATCCTTCTTGATACACATGTTTTAATATGGGCACTGGAAAACAACCCGACACTTTCCAGGATTGCTACAACCAGTATTATTGATCCCGAGAACATGGTTTTTGTAAGTTCTGCTTCTGTCTGGGAAATTGGCATTTAAAAAAGCCTTGGCAAGCTTGAAACACCAGATAACCTGATTGAAGAAATCAAGCTGCATCGCTTTACTCCACTTTCCATAAACCTTGATCATGCACAACTTGCAGGAATATTACCAAATATTCACAAAGCCCCCTTTGGCAGGATATTGATTGCCCAGGCAATCACTGAAAAATTAATTTTAGTAACCCGGGATGAATTGATAGCGAGGTACAAGGTACAGACACTCAAAGCGTGATTAACTGATAAACACAAAAGAACCGTCCCTTTGTGTTTTTATAATGGCCTTTTTGATATAAAAAACGACGACATAGCCGTTAAAAATGCATATTTAGGGAACATTAATGAAGTATAATCGGCAAGATAGCTTGGCCTGACCCCAAGTCGCCCCAAATGCGACAACTATCCTGACACAGGGGTTTTTTGACCCCGTCTTAGATCCTTAAGGAGATAGAAAATGCTTATTAATTATACTGCAAAATACACGAGACTTGAAATTGGTTACATGGGGCAACTTGTTGAGTGGCCAGAGGTTATTACTGAAGGAAAAAACATTGAGGATTGTCGCGCCATGCTGCGAGATGCTCTCAAAGAGATGATACATGCTTATGCAGAAATGAAAAAAGAAATCCCTCTTGCTAATTGTTTGATTGAGCAAATGCCTGTCGAGATGGATGATGTCCGTCAAACGGCGTGATTTGGTAAAATATCTTGAGTAAAATGGATACGCTCTATTGAGGGAAGGTGGAAATCATTCAATTTATTCAAATGGGGAAAAAGCCATTCCTGTAAAAAGGCATAGAATTTTCGACAGGATAACCGCAAATGCTTTATGCAAACAAGCAGGCCTGCAATCGAAATTCTAAACAGATAAGGCGGGTAATCGGGGTCAGGAGAAAACAAGGGGTCAAGTCTTGAGAAATAAGATTTCTTATGCTATCATTTGTCCATGTCCAGACAACGCCGAATAGAATATCCAGGAGCAGTATACCATATCACTGCCCGGGGGAATGCACGGAAAGAGATTCCAAAAATCCAAAGGTACCCCGGTCGTTTGCCTTTGGCCGAACTTTCTCCTCGTTCCCACGCTCTGCGTGGGAATGCAGGGCCACCTGATTGACAGAAGTCAATGGGTTAGCTTGGTCCGTTCCCCAATCAGAGGACACGATGACACATTATAATCCACATCTTACGATTGTTCAGCAGAAGAAGAAAGATATTCTTGCCGTTGCACATGCCCACGGCATTGTCAATATCCGCATTTTTGGTTCGGTTGCCCGTGGCGAGGACACGCAGGAGAGTGATATTGATTTGCTTGTCGAGTTGGAAAAAGGGAGATCATTACTCGACCTCGGCGGAGCTTCGGTCAAACTTCAGGAGATTCTGGGACGAAAAGTAGATATAGTCTCCGAGCGCGGACTTCATTGGTATCTGCGAGATAAAATATTGAAAGAGGCACAACCGTTATGAAGGATGACAAACTTTATTTGATCCATCTTTTCGAATGTATGGAAAAAATTGAATAGTATGTTAAAGGGATGGATTCCGAAGGATTTATGCAGAATACCCTGGTGCAGGATGCGGTGCTGCGTAATCTTCAGGTGCTGGCTGAGTCTACTCAGCGACTTTCAGAAGATTACAAGGCGAGTAATGCCGGAATTGAATGGTATAAAATAGCCGGGCTTCGGAATATTCTGGTTCATGATTACTTTGGAATAGATCTTGAAACCGTATGGGTTGTCGTCAAAGAAAATTTGCCTGAATTGAAAACATTGGTCAAGGCAACACAGGAAAAGCAACTCTGACCCAAAAACAAAAAAGAAAATATTTATGTAATTTCCTTACAGCACACTTTTTGAGGGTAAAAAGGGGCCTCTAAAACCTGAAAACAGCTATTTTCTATGAATAAATGAAGTTGATTCAGTATGATAGCCTGGTCCGACCCCATAATTTGTTCATACAATGAGGCTCAGAAACCAGGAAGGAAAAATGTACTCATTAATTACGACAGGT
>CAZEMY010000149.1:0-6126 GCA_964513405.1 uncultured Desulfobulbaceae bacterium | reverse complement strand
TGTTTACTGCCGCCCAGCAAAATTAATGCCAACCGTCATTTGCGGTTATAGGCTGGCCCACATCAAAAACAGGGACATCCTGATTGGCTCCATTGCTGCTGTCATGGCCGGAGCAATTTCCTATCTTGCGACTATGGCTCAATTTTCCATGATTTTCGGGGGAAGAGACAGTAATAGAAACCCCATAGTCATGATCCTGATGATGATAATGGCACCTATCGCCGCCGGGTTGATCCAGATGGCAATTTCAAGAAGCCGTGAATATATTGCCGACCGAACCGGAGCAGAAATATGCGGCCGCCCCAAAGCACTGGCCAACGCTTTAAACAAGCTGGCCAATCATAACGCCCAACGCCCAATGGAGATCAACCCTGCCTCTGCCCAGATGTATATTGTCAACCCTTTAAAAGGCAGTACCCTGTCCGGTCTTTTTTCCACTCATCCTCCCATGGAAGAGCGGATAAGCAGACTGTTGAAGATGTGAATCGGGATTTTATTGCAAAGCCATGGCCATTCCCCGCAAGGTAGGGACAATGAAGCTTTGGGCAAAGATAATTGCCAACAGCAAAACCATCGGACTTAAATCAAAGCCCCCCATAACCGGCAGGACTCTTCTTATCCGGGAAAGCGGAGGCTCGGTTACCTGGATAAGGAAACGAACAATAGGGTTAGATGGATCAGCATTAACCCAGGAAACCACTGCCCTGCCGATTATGAACCAGATATAGGCAGTAAAAAGAACATTAACCAATGTGGCAATCGCATTAACAAAATGACTTAAAACAAGCATAATCCAATCTCTCTAATCTGAAAAGATGTTCAACGCCTCCAAGACGCAAAATAGTCGCATATAACCAGCCCAACCTGTTATTTGTAGTCTTTTGTGATCTGTCTTCTGTCTTCTGTCTTCTGGATTCTGGCTTCTGGCACATCTATTCTTGGAAAAAGTTGAGCACCCTTACTCACCTTTATCCCCGGCTGCGACTGCCCCCAATGACCATGAGTTCCCAGGTTACTGTTTGCCAGTTCCTCTTCAAGACCAAGTGCTATTGCCATTTTTACACTTGCTTCCGGCATGACCGGCTTCAACAGTAAGGCGACAAGCCGCAAACCTTCCACTAAGCAATAAAGAACCGTACCCAGCCGCCGCCTGTTATCTTCATCCTTTGCCAGTTCCCAGGGTGCATTGGCAACAATATAGCGGTTCAGCAGAGATATAAATTCCCATATTGCCTGTAACCCCAGGTGAAACTTGAAGTCAAGCATAGCTTGCCGGTAACCGGTAACCATTTTTCCTGCCCCTTCAATAATCTCCTTGTCCAAATCGAGCAGATTATCAGTCTCAGGCTCAGGCACAAGCGAGTCTGTATACTTCACCACCATGGTCAGGGAACGAGAGAACAAGTTACCAAGATCATTGGCAAGGTCAGAGTTCTGACGACCAATCAGGGCATCATTTGAAAAAGATGAGTCCAGTCCGAAGCTCATATCCTTCAACAAAAAATAACGAACCGCATCAACCCCATACTTATCAACCAACTCTTTGGGTCGCACCACATTGCCAAGGGACTTGGACATCTTGGTTTTATCAACATTCCAATATCCATGCACATGAAGTTTTTTAAACGGCTCCAGCCCCATGGATTTAAGCATGGTCGGCCAGTAAATCCCGTGGGGTTTCAAAATATCCTTGGCGATCACATGTTCAGCAACCGGCCAAAAAGCCCTGAAATCTTCATGCTCAGGCCAGCCAAGCCCGGTAAGATAATTTATCAGGGCATCAAACCACACATAAGTGACAAACTTATCATCAAAAGGCAGGGGAACGCCCCAGGTCAACCGGGATACAGGTCTGGATATGCATAAATCCTCAAGGGGCTCAGAGAGAAAAGAAAGAACCTCGTTCCGGTATCTCTCTGGAGTTATAAAATCAGGATTTTCTTTGATATGGTCAATGAGCCACTCCTGATACTTAGACATTCTGAAAAAATAATTTGCCTCGGCTATTTCTTCTGGCTTAGTCAAATGATCCGGACATTTCCCATCAACCAGTTCTTTGTCAGTGAGAAATCTCTCACATCCCCGGCAGTAATGACCGGAGTACTCACTGAAATAAATATCACCTTTATCGTAGACCTGTTGCAGTATTTTTTGAACTGTCTGAACATGCTTAAAATCAGTGGTTCTGATAATGTTATCAGGAGAAACCGATAAAACAGGCCATATATCAGCAAAGCTCCCGCTAACCCTGTCCACAAACTCCCTGGGGCTTACCCCTTCCAGCTCGGCAGCCTGAAATATTTTCTCACCATGCTCATCCGTACCGGTCTGGAAACGGACATTATTGGAGCAGAGCTTCTGGAAACGGGCATAAGTATCAACAACAACAGTGGTGTACGCATGACCAAGGTGGGGCATGGCGTTAACATAATAAATAGGGGTGGTTATATAGATGTTCATAATATCAGTTTTTCTTTCCCTTTGTATCTTCCTGATCTTTTTTATCAGATCTTCGACCAATCCTTTTTCTTTTTTGTTTTGGCTTTGGCTTAGTTTTAGACTTAGGCAGGGGTTCAAAAGTTTGCCATTCATCCTCAGTGAAAATTCTCTCCTCACGATCTTCACTGATCGCAATAACATTTCCCTGCAACGCCAACTGCCTTATCACCCTGTAAACAACTCCCTCAAAACGAATCAGACGACCGACTCTGGGCATCCCCTGCTTCATAAGTCGATAGCTGTCATATTCGTAACTCAAACAGCAAAACAAACGATTACAGACCCCGGATATCTTAGCAGGGTTGAGAGGCAAATCCTGGGCCTTTGCCATCTTTATGGAAACTGAACCAAATTTTTTCAAAAATGAAGTGCAACAAAACTCCCGCCCACATGGTCCCAGACCACCAAGCATCTGTGCTTCATGGCGAACACCTATCTGGCGCATTTCCACCCTGGTGCGAAAGTCGTTGACCAACCTTTTGACCAGTTCCCGAAAATCAACCCTACTCTCAGCTGTAAAATAAAAGATTATCTTTGAACCATCAAAATAGCGTTCAACCCTGACAAGCTGCATGGGGAGTTTAAGTTCCTTAACAATATTTCGGCAGATATCCAAACCTTCAAGTTCAAAGGCAGGAAGCCGTGCATACCTTTCTTCCTCATCACGGTTGGCACACCTCTGAATCACCCACCCACAACGGCGGTTTCCTTTTAACGATTCAATGGTGGCAGCTCTGGCGATGATTTTTGCCGGCTCAAGCCCATGATCAGTTTTGACCATCACAACGCTTTCATCAGCAATCTCACCCCGGGAAGACAATGCTGTATGCTCCTGCCCTGACCGGCGAAAACAAAATCGGTAATGGCCGCCATTATGATGGCCGGAACCTTCCTCTTCCGGCACGGTTTCAGTTTGTTTTGATTGTGGTTGTTGCTGCATTCTAAGTGAGCAATTAGTTAATTAATTAAACGAGACATCAAAACTTCACAGACAAGTCCTCTGTTACAATTGCCGGCAATATCCCTACCTGCTGAGTCAATGTCGCTCATCCTATCAGAAAGCTGAGCCAAACTCCAGCGTTCTCTTGCCTGCTCTATAACTTTTATATCAACACTTATGCCTGACACCCTCTCAACTCTCTGCAAAGAAAATTCAATAGTTTCTTTAAAAAATAAACGAAGCAGATCAAGAAGAAGGTCAAGACCATCTTTTAATGCCGCCATTTCCCGGGCAAAAAACAAAGCCTGCTCCATGCTATATGCCGGTGAAGACCCCGTTACTACCAGTGCAGATATAATCTGTTGCCACAGAGAAAAAACAGCATCAAACTTCATAGCCAAAGCCCGCCCTGGACAGCCCCCTGACATTCTCGCCACCATTGTCAGTTGTTGCTTGTCTAAATCAGGGCGCTGAGAACTGACAATCTCTGCGGTGAGTTCATCGCTGAGCGGCGAAAAAGAAATAACCTGGCAACGGGAGGTAATGGTGGGCAGCATGGGTTCACTGTCAGCCGCTATCAGAAAAAAAACATTGCCCGGCGGCGGTTCCTCCAACAATTTCAGAAGACTGTTGGCAGCTTCTCTACGCATAGCCTGGGCTTCTTCAATAATAATCACCCGCATGCCGCCCGCAAACGGGGAAAAAACCAACTCTTTTTTCAACTCCCTGATCCGGGCAATTTTAATAGAAACCCCATCGGGGATAATATGAATAAAATCAGGATGGTTAAAGGAAGAGAACTGAATGCAGCCTGGACATTTTCCACAAGGGGATAACTCTGAATTATCCGCACAGAGCAGGGAGGCAGCCATTTGCAGTGCCACGGCGGTTTTGCCAACCCCGTCTGGCCCTGAAAAGAGGTAAGCATGGGCCAAGCGGTCATTTTTCATGACCCGTTCAAGGAAACGAAGAACTCTGGCGTGGCCAAGGATATTAGGAAAAAGCATGTTTGTTTCGTTTCTTATGGGCTATAGCTATCCCACATGACTTGATACTAAAAAGTCACATCATGCCCTGCATTCCCACGCAGAGCATGGGAACGAGGAACAGGGAAAACTGCCTGTCACAGGGAAAAATGAAGTTTCAGGGCTTTGTCAACTTCATCCATAATAGCGTCTGGCAGGGTACCTATCTTTTTAAACAAGCGGACTTTCCCTACAGCTCGTGTTTGATTGAGCATTATTTTTGAAAAAGATGAAAGACCTCCCTGCTCTGCATCAACTTTAACCTCAAATGAGTAAACCCGTTTCACATTTGAAGTAAGAGGAGCCACTGAAACTATGGGGGCATGGAGGTTATTAATATTATTGGACACCACAGCCGCAGGGCGTACCTTTTTGGTTTCAGAACCTATGGTCGGGTTAAAGTCAACAAGAAAAATATCACCACGATTAATCAAGACCGTCCCCTGTTACTCCGCCAAGCTCCATATCCACCTTGACCATTTCTTTTGCCGCTTGACTATATTCTTCAGCCAGCCGCTTTTCTCGTTTGACCCGGAGAAGTCTGATAACAGCATCTTTGATGAAACAACTTCTCTGGCGTGGACCGGTTTCAGCGTCAAGCTCTGCGACAATATCATCAGGCAGGCTTATATTAAGTCTAACAGTACCCATCCACCCCCCTTGTTGTCGTGGGCTCAAAAACACACACTGCATACACAATAACAACGCTCACTTGTTTTGTCAAAACAAAAAATTAGATCAACCACAAATACTTCACCTAAGAGCTTATCCGAGAATGGATTTTTCTCCCAATAGGCGTTATTTTTCACCTAATGCCACCGCTTATGCGGCTCCGACTCTTACCTCGTCCCACCGCAGAGCGGTGGGACGAGGTAAGAGTCCCGCATAGCTGGATACCTGTTTTTTAAAGAAAGGGGAATTAAGTCACTTAGACATATAACTCACCCGCCAAACAACAGCACTGACTTTTGGTGGGTGCTGTCGATTGGTTAGACCGTTTATTCGGCATTCAAATTCTTCAAAATCTTCTTTGCCAATGGTTCTTTAATTTCTTTATGCCGCGGGATCGCTTCAATAATTCCATTTTTTGGATTGACCCAAAGAGAGTGCGATCCACCTTCTCTTTTCAAATAGCACCCTGCAATTCTAAGCCTTCTCTCCAGATCCCGACGCTTCATGAAACCATTACCTTTTCACGGATTACATCATCTGGTAAACCGCGAAAAATGTCCTCTCTCCGATCTTCCAGGATCAATTCAATAGCTTCTCTTAGGCTATCCTTCGCTTCTTCTATCATTTCTCCCTGTCCATTTGCTCCTGGCACCTCGGGGCATATCGCCCAGTATCCGCCTCCTGGAGTGGGTTCAATAATAGCGGTAAATTCGGATTTCATGGTCACCTCCTGTTTTTTTTACACAACCTGAAAAAAGGGCCTTATCTCCAACCCGTGTTTTAATTAAGCATAATTTTCAAAACAAAGGCAAACCCACCCCGACCAGCTCCAAGCTCCACAACGATATCATTACTATTTTTCGTTGTCAAAACAATTGACACATTCTTAATGTCTTAACGGGCAAAAAGAAGTAATCTGACGAACACAGTGATGCCTGTCACCTTATAGTATGTCTAAGCTGTTATTCTGTATATTTGAAAATATTCTCG
>CAZEMY010000148.1:4667-6135 GCA_964513405.1 uncultured Desulfobulbaceae bacterium | reverse complement strand
ACCATTCACCATAAGGTACACCAAGGCGAAGTATCCCCCTGCCTCCTTCATCAAAATCAAAAGGAATGGCTGCAAAGACCATATCCTCCTTGAGAGTTTTGTCAAAACGCCAGGATTTACCCACATCTCCCCTACCGGCAGCAATTACTTCCGGATACCCATGCTGTTTATGATGCTTATTAATAAACAGCGGATTTCCGGCCGAGTCAGCCAACACAATGCCGTTACCGTCAAGTACCGTGATCCTGGTTGCCGTAACCCGCCCGACTCTTCTACAAAAATCCTGGAGATCAACGGGCTTACCGGTTGATAACTCTCTGACTTGCGGCACAAGAAACCTGGACCAGCCAACAAGTTTTTCCTGAATCTGTTGATTATGAAAAGCAGAAACCATTCTACCCTCATACCTGGTCAACAGGAAAACAACGGAAAAGATCAGGAATATGGTTGGGAAAAAAATATACCAGAACAGCTTTGGATTTTTCATATAAATCAGGCATTACACAGCAGAGCGGTGTAATGAGTATATAGTTTAATCAGCCTTGGCTACTGACTATTCTGTCTTCTGTCCTCTGATTTCTGTCTTCTGACACCACTACCCCTCTTTAATCCGGTAACCAATCCCCCGGACAGTCTCAATACAGGGGCCAACCGGACCAAGCTTCTTACGCAGGCCAAATATCTGCACATCCACTGCCCGTGGGGTAATAAGGTAATCATATCCCCTGATTTTATCAATAATCTGCTGGCGGGTAAAGACCCAGCCGGGGCGTTCCGCCAACTGTTCAAGAATTGTAAACTCAGTGGGGGTAAGATACACGGGTTTATTTTCCACCGTAACTTCATGACGACCGCGGTGAATAACCATGGAGTGAATATTTATTGATTCCGTACCCTTATCCTGCCGTTTCTCCACATTCTCCCGGGCTTTTTTGCGCCTCAGCATCGCCTGTGCCCTTGCCACCAGAACCTTGGGGCTGAACGGTTTGGTAACATAATCATCAGCACCACAGGCAAGTCCGGTAATTATATCACTTTCCTCACTCTTTGCGGTCAACATTATAATGGAGAGATCATTATGAGTCGCCTTTTCCCTGATAATTGCACAAACCTCTATTCCATCCTTCCCCGGCAGCATGAGATCCAGAAAAACAAGGTCAAAATGTTCACGATCAAGAACATCCAAAGCCTCTTCTCCGGAATCAGCACAACTGACATTAAAACCGGACTTAATCAGGTTATAACTAACAAGTTGCTGAATATCCGCATCATCTTCGACAACAAGAATACTTGCTTTTGCCACGAAACCTCCTTTACTGCTTTCTCATCAACCCGAATATTTACATCATTTCATCCTTCATCCTTCCTCCTTCCTCCTTAAGCTCCGACTAACTCTACAGTAACCATGCAAAAAAAAACAGTCCCCTTACAAACTTCTAATTGTATCCTAACCAAATCCTAACAAAAG
>CAZEMY010000148.1:0-4567 GCA_964513405.1 uncultured Desulfobulbaceae bacterium | reverse complement strand
ACTGGATTATAATAAACGGGGGAAACACCTTGGTTCATCAACTTACTTTTCATCGGGAAATTGACAAGCTCAAGCAGAAATTCATGATACTGGGTTCTCTCGTTGAGGATCGGCTCCACAAAGCCTGCCTTGCCATGAAGACCAGGGATGAAAATCTGCTGGAAGAGGTTATCGGCTCTGACTGGGAAATTGACGAAATGGAGGTGGAGGTGGAAGAGGAGTGCCTTAAAATTCTTGCCCTCCATCAACCTGTTGCCAGAGACCTGCGAATGATTATCGCCGTCATCAAAATCAATAACGAGCTGGAACGAATTGCTGACATAGCAGTTAACATGTCAAAGAGAGTGGTGGCAATTAAAGAAAGCAGCAGCCTTGATGACCCCGACTTCACCTTTGACTATAGGCCCATGGCAATGCTTGTTAAGGTCATGCTTAAAGATTGTCTCGATGCCCTTGTCCTTGAAGACCCTAACCGGGCCCGCAAGGTATTCATTGATGATGACGAGGTTGACAATTACTGCCGGGAAGCTTGCAGGGAAATAACCGTTATGATGAGCGAAAACTCAAAAAATGCCCCTGCACTTATAAGTTTTTATATGCTGGCTCTCCACCTTGAAAGAATCGGGGACAGATGCACAAATATTGCCGAAGAAGTTATTTATCTGATAGAAGGGGAAATTATTCGCGGGGAGAGAAGCTGACATGACACCGTCTCTATATCTCATCATCCTTCTCGTAGTTATATCTTTTGCCTATAGCAGAGGGACAAAACGGGCATTTACCCTTGCCGGCACCAAGGGCGGCACCAGAGATCTTCACTCACGGCCTAATTATTACGGAGCGTTGACTGCTCTCTGGTGCGGGATCCCTGCCCTGCTGATTTTCAGCTTCTGGATGATATTCTCTGATTCAGTTCTGACAAGTATGGCGTTAAAAACCCTGCCCCCTGCCATGCAGAACCTGCCGGCGGATCAGCTTAACCTGTTAACCAACGATCTTCGCAACCTGATTGCCGGCAGCGTGGCATTCAGGGATATTGACCCGGTGATGCAGGAGGCGGCTGACCACTACCTGAGCTTAGAGAAGATAAGCGATATAGCCCTGGGCGTGGTCATGTTCTCAGCGGCTCTCTTTTCGGCATCTCTGGTCTATAAAAAAATCACCCCGAAACTGCGGGCCCGCAACCATGTCGAGCGAATTATAAAAGTTATCCTTATCTGCTGCTCAACCATTGCCATCTTTACCACCATGGGTATTGTCCTCTCGGTTCTTTTTGATTCCATCCGATTTTTCCAGATGGTACCATTTACCGAGTTTCTCTTTGGAACCCATTGGAGTCCGCAAATATCCTTACGGGTCGACCAGATTGTAGGTGCAGGAAGTTTTGGAGTAATTCCGGTGCTTGCAGGTACCTTTATGATTTCCGGAATTGCCCTGATGGTGGCTATTCCCATCGGCCTGATGTCGGCAATTTATCTCTCCGAATACGCCAACTCAAAAGTTCGTGCCTGGGCAAAACCAATTATGGAAATCCTGGCCGGGGTGCCAACAGTTGTTTACGGTTTTTTCGCAGCTCTTATGGTCGCCCCGTTTATCCGCAACACCGGAGAAATATTAGGGTTAGATGTTTCTTCTGAGAGTGCATTGGCAGCAGGTCTGGTAATGGGGATTATGATTATCCCCTTTGTCTCTTCCCTCTCCGATGATGTTATCAATGCTGTCCCCCAGGACATGCGGGACGGCTCATATGCACTTGGGGCAACCAGGAGCGAAACAATTGTCAAAGTGATAATCCCTGCAGCATTACCGGGCATTGCCGGTGGTTTTCTTCTGGCCGCATCAAGGGCAATTGGTGAAACCATGATTGTGGTCATGGCAGCAGGTCTGGCTGCTAACCTGACAGCCAATCCTCTCCAGGCGGTAACCACTGTAACTGTTCAGATTGTTACCCTGCTGGTTGGTGACCAGGAGTTTGACAGCCCAAAAACCTTAGCAGCCTTTGCCCTTGGTCTTCTTCTCTTCTCCATCACCCTTGTGCTTAATATTATCGCCTTGTATATAGTCAGAAAATACAGAGAAGAGTATGAGTGATTTAGTTCCCCTTCCCAATGGTAAAAATCAGAAAAACTGATAATCAACAATACTGTAACGGAAAAATTATGACTACTGGAAAGCAGCAAACAACAATAGATATAATAAATAAAGGGCTGGCGGCACGCTATAAAAAGGAAAAACTGTTCCGCCGAGTCGGTCTGGGAGCTATTTTAATTGCCCTCTGTTTTTTAAGCCTGCTGTTTGGTTCAATCATCTACAATGGCTGGCCTGCATTTCAGCAGACAGGAGTTTTACTTGATATTAATTTTGACAGAGAACTTTTTGATATGGATGACCTCGCCGATGCCAACTACGGCGTTCTGGTGAGAAGAAGCCTTCAAGAAAAGTTCCCTGAAGTTGAGGGCAGGAAGGACCTTCGACAACTACGCGATCTGGTTTCCCGCGGAGCAGCGTTTATTCTCCAGGAAAAAGTCATGGAAGACCCGTCAATCATCGGTTCAACCATGCAGATATGGCTGCCCGCAGATGATGAAGTTGACATGTTCAACAAGGGGAGAATGTCAAGAGACATTCCAGAGGCAGAACGACGCCTGACAGATAAACAAATATCCTGGATTGATCATTTGGCGAATGACGATCGATTAGAAAAAAAGTTCAATAAAACTTTTTTTACCGCCGGAGATTCAAGGGAACCTGAACTTGCCGGTATTCTTGGGGCCCTCAAGGGTTCCCTCTTCACCTTGATTATCACCCTGGCCCTTGCTTTTCCCATCGGAGTGGCAACGGCTGTCTACCTTGAAGAGTTTGCCCCGAAAAACAGATGGACTGATCTTATTGAGGTAAATATAAATAATCTGGCAGCAGTGCCATCCATTGTCTTCGGATTACTTGGGCTTGCTATTTTTCTTAATTTTTTTGGGATGCCCCGCTCTGCTCCCTTAGTTGGTGGACTTGTCCTCACTCTTATGACCCTGCCGTCCATTATCATTGCCTCACGGGCATCGTTAAAATCAGTACCCCCGTCCATCCGTGAGGCAGCACTTGGGGTGGGAGCCTCAAAGATGCAGATGGTTACCCACCATGTCCTGCCCCTCGCCATGCCGGGCATGATGACCGGAACCATCATCGGCATGGCACAAGCCCTTGGCGAGACTGCACCTCTTTTGATGATCGGTATGGTTGCCTTTGTCGTTGATCCGCCTACTGGCTTCACCGATCCGGCAACTGTACTCCCTGTCCAGATTTTTCTCTGGGCAGATGCTCCGGAGCGGGGATTTTTGGAAATAACTTCTGCGGCAATCATGGTTCTGCTTGCTTTTTTACTCACCATGAATGCGGCAGCAATCCTGCTTCGTAAAAAATTTGAACGCCGTTGGTAGGGTAGTAACTGCAAGCTGATACAATCATAAAAAAGAAGGTTTAACAGTTTGTTTATTTCCTTGATTATTAAAGGGCCCAAAAAACCAAACAAAGCCATGACCTAATCATAACCAAGTCCTAACAAACGAGTGGTAGATAGTGATTGTCGTATAAAAACCGTAAAAGTACATTCCATGTTTAATGATCTGGCTGATCAGAACGGTAACTTTTATAGAATATCGTTGTGATAATACAGAACAGAAAAATTTAAAAAGCAGGGGATAACTTTTACAAAAAAAACTAACTGTACAAAGGAGAAAATCATGTTCAAACAAGGCTTAACAATTATTGCAGCTACACTAATTATAGGCTCGCTTGCTACAGGGGTGCATGCCAGTGGCGGACGGGATCATGTCTTTATCGTAGGTTCCTCTACGGTGTTTCCTTTTTCCACCGCTGTTGCTGAGCATTTTGGCAAGACTACTAAATTCAAAACCCCAAAGGTTGAATCAACCGGTTCAGGTGGTGGGCTGAAACTTTTCTGTGCCGGTAAAGGAGTCAGGACTCCGGATATCACCAATGCTTCCCGTAGAATCAAAGAATCGGAATTTAAGATGTGCCAGGCAAACGGTGTCAAGGAAATCATCGAAGTTAAAATCGGCTATGATGGGATTGTTCTGGCAAACGCCAAAGATGCCCCACTTTTTAAACTCACCGAGAGAGAGCTTTATCTCGCCCTTGCCAAAGTAGTACCAGATCCAAAAGGCGGAGAAAAGACGATTCCCAACCCGTATAAAACATGGAAAGATATTAATCCAGCCCTGCCGGATATTGAAATCGAGGTGCTTGGTCCTCCCGCTACTTCCGGGACCCGTGATGCATTTGCCGAACTGGCAATGGAAGGCGGATGCAGGACCTTTGACTGGATCAATGCCATGAGAAAAACAGACGAAGACAGATTTGAAACCATCTGCCACATCTTTCGTGAAGATGGAGCCTATGTCAATGCCGGTGAAAACGATAACCTCATTGTCCGCAAAATCGTTAAAAACCCCGATGCTCTTGGGATTTTCGGGTTCAGCTTCCTTGATCGGAATACCGATATAATCAAAGGTTCAGTTGTTGAGGGTGCAAAGCCTACTTTTGAAAACAT
>CAZEMY010000147.1:0-6201 GCA_964513405.1 uncultured Desulfobulbaceae bacterium | reverse complement strand
ACATTATGACATACCGGAAAGCCTAAAAAAAGATGCGGTTGGTGTGGCGCTTACGTTGAAAACAATATCAACGAATTAAAGGGGAATAACTCCAACATTCAGGGGACAGTTGTTACATTCAAGGAAAAAATTAAAGATACAAATGATAAAGTAGGTTATTTTTTAAAAAAGTTTGATGAAATAATCCAAAATTCAAAGGATATTTCCAACTTAACCAGCAATGTTAGTAACGAAGTTGAAATAGGACAGGGCAAACTGGATCATATGTTACTTAAACTACAGGCTTACAAGTCGTTTCATTCTGAAATTTATGTAGAGGTCACAGATGAGCATAATTGCCGTTTTGCCAAGGAATTTCAAAGAATTATTAAGCCGATAGAGGCAGACAGGCAAACTATTTCCATGGTTGTCAAACACCACTCCAATGTCCACCAGAAGATACAGGAAGCCATAACACTATGGTGCGAAGGTAACAGCAAAGAAGCTATTGAAACCATGACAGATGCTGAAAAATCAAGTAAAGCCGCATTTGAGAAACTACATGCAAGCTTTGCACGGCACACTGGTGGACTAAACAGAGCGTCATGAGTCTCATCTAAAAAACAATTGACACCGCCCCATATTGACTATACAACGAATATACGATACATATAGTGTGGATTGCCAATATGATAATTTGGGATGACGATAAAAATCAAAAATTACAAATTGAGAGAGGTATTTCTTTCGACCAGATATCTGAAATGATTCTCAGGAAAGAATATCTCGATATTTTAGATAATCCATCACGGCCCAACCAGCAAATATTTGTTTTAATGTTAAACAATTACACATACTCTGTTCCATTTGTCATCGACGAACAATCCAATATCGTTTTGAAAACAGCATATCCCAGTCGGAAACTCCACAATAACTACTCGGAGTAAAAAAATCATGAAAGAAAAATTAAACGACTACGAAAAGGATATTGAAAATAATATCTCCAAATTTGGTACTGTTGCTAATCAAAAAAAAGAACTTATTGAGGGGATTATCGACAAAGCTAATGCAAAAAAAAGTATAAGCTTACGGCTCAAGGCAAATGACCTTGAACGCCTTAAGCACAGAGCTGATTCTGAAGGCTTGCCTTACCAGACATTATTATCAAGTATTGTCCACAAATTTGTTTCAGATCAACTGGTGGACAAAAGAAGTATTCTAAAAAGCCTTGAGATTCTAAAGTCAAAGTAACCACTATGAGCTTGTCCGAGAATAAGCATTTTTTCTCAGGTAGAGACAAGGCATGCCTTGTCTCTACAGGTTTTTTATCACGGAAGCTTTCTGCCCACCTCCCATTACCCACTACACACTCCCATAGAGGTTCCCGTTAATGATACGGTATCCCCAAAAATTTAAACATATTATAGCTTGCCAGCTCTGCGGCATCCGTAAAGACTTCGGCTATAAGCACGATTGAGACCTTTTATATCTATGGGGAAAACTTGAAACCCAAGCACTATAAATTACGGGTGTAAAGTTCAAGATTTTGTGGCAGTCGTTATTATTCTTACAAGGGTTTTGTACCCTATGACCACCTTATTCTAATTTTTGCTGGTGTGCCTGATGAAATTTAAAGAAATTCTGACTTTTCCTGCCCGGCACCTTATCTATGTGATTCCGGTCGTTATTTCCATTGCCCTGCTTCTGGGAAGCTTTATAGATACAACTCCCCTGGCTGCATTCACCTTGCCGGTGGCTATGATGGCTGTATACCCTGCCATGATAGGTCTGCAACTCGGAGAGCTGATCAAGTTTACCGAGTGGAGGTTGATGTGGGTAAATCTGGTTCTAAACTTTTTGGTGCTTCCCCTGCTTGCCCTTGCTATCGGGACAATTTTTCTCAGCTCATGGCCTGATCTCAAGGTGGGTCTGCTGATTATCAGCGTCATACCGGGAGGAACCATGGCCATAGCCTTCACCATGCTTTTTGGCGGTAATGTCAAGGCATCCGTTAAGCTATGCACGGTTAACCTTATCCTAGGTGCTCTGCTGGCTCCTGTTTATCTGTTTGTGCTGGCAGGCACGGTGGTGGAGATTGATATCTTCCATGTGGGAAGAACCATCGCCATGGTAGTGTTTATCCCTCTGATTCTTGGGATTATCACATACCGACTGTTGCTGGTAAAATACAGTGAGGAAGAATTTAAGAAAAACATTAAACCGTTACTGCCGGCTTTCAGCTCCTGGGCAATGGTCTACATCATCTTTACCAGCATGAGCATGAAGGCAACCATGATTTTCAGCTATCCAGCTCTGCTTGTTAATGGATTGCTTAGCCTGGCAATCTGGTATGCTCTGGTTGTGCTTATTTGTGCGGTGGTGGGCAGGTTCGCATTTAACCGTACCGATGCCATTACCCTGCTGATGAATGTTGAGTTGCGTAATCTTGCCATTTCCATAGGTCTGGCCGTAACCGCATTTTCTCCCCAGACCGGAATGATGGTTGCCCTGGCTTTTCTTTTTCAGCAACAGGCTGTTATCTGGTTTTGCAAATTTGAGAAAAAAACAGGCTTTTTTGTCAGGTAACCAGTGCCAGATCCCAACTTGCAGCTCTTGCATGTTTACAGGGAAAGATGTATGTTAAAAAACAATAAAAATAGAATATTTCAGGTGTCCGCATCTGCGGATGAAAAGGGAAGCCGGTGTAAATCCGGAACGGGCCCGTCGCTGTAATCCTCGCCTTTGTCCGCTGACAGAGAAACCATTGTAACCTTTGTTTACCACTGTCTTGTAGGATAACGAGATGGGAAGGTTGTTACCATGGCAGGGGAAAGTCAGAAAACCTGCCTGAAATTATATCAGTATAATCCTGGCAGGAGTACTGATTAGATAATCTCCGGGTGAGAACAGGGATATCCCGGATCAATTTTATAATTGGTCCGGGATATTTTTCTTTCCGCACCGCAACCAATATTTCAGCAGGAGGAGATTACAAGGTGGAGCATAAAAACGCTATTGTTCTGGCAATGTTTGGCACTACAGTTGAACCGGCATTGCAAGGTCTGATAAATATTCACAAAAGAGTTCTGGAAAAGTACCCGGACACCACGGTAAAAATTGCCTTCACCTCCAATATCATCAGAAAGATTTGGCAGAAGCGGGCTGAAGACCCTGAGTATATCAAAACTCACCCTCTGATTCCCAAAGAAATACTCGAAGTACAGACCCTGCTTGCCACAGTTGCCAATCTTCAGGATGATGGCTACAATACCATCATTCTCCAACCCACCCATATAGCCATGGGAGAGGAGTTCCTTGATCTTCACACCTATGTAGACGGTATGATGAGCATGGGGACGGTAAAAAGAGCCATATACAAACCATTTTACAAGGTTGTTCTTAGTCGGCCTGCTCTTGGCACTTTAGGTAGAGTCCACCCTTATAAAGAAGATATAATGACCGCTGTTCGGGCCATGGAGGAGGATGCCAGCTTTGCCGCCACGAATAAAGCCGCTCTTGTCTACATGACCCATGGAAATGAGTTTATGCCGACCGGTGGTTCAAGCCTTGAGTTTGCCACCCGGATGAGAGAGAGCTACACGACCGTTGTTACTGTGGTAGGCGGGGTGGAAGGATATCCCGGCTTCAATGAAGTTCTTGAAGACTTAAGATTTCGCAATGTAAAAAAGGTCATTATCAAACCATTTATGGTGGTTGCAGGTGATCACGCTGTGAACGACATGGTCAGCGATGACGAAGATTCCTGGAAATCTCGTTTTATTAAAGAGGGATTTGAAGTTATTACCATTACCAGAGGATTGGGCGAAAACAACGCTTTTGCTGATATTTATGTCAACCATATAGCCGATGCTGCCAAAGATGCCGGCATTGAGCTAAGTGTTAGTCAAGTAACTAATAGGTAACAAATGATAAAGGATAAAGAACAAGACATAAAGAAACAAAACAAAACTTCTGATTTTTCACTCCCTGTCCCCTGTCTCCTGTCCCCCGGCCCCTGTAACCTGATAATAGCCGGTACCCATTCCGGCTGCGGTAAAACCACCCTTACCCTCGGTATTATGGCTGCCCTGTCTGCCAGAGGGATAACGGTACAACCATTTAAATGCGGGCCGGATTTTATAGATCCCACCCTTCATCAAATGATTACCGGCCGGTCTTCCCGAAACCTTGATGTGCGAATGTGCGGGCGGGAATTTGTAGAAAAAGTATTTGCCGATCATGCTCCGCAAGATGGGATTGCGGTTATTGAAGGGGTAATGGGGTTGTTTGACGGTGGTCGGGGTTCTGCGGCTTATCTGGCAAAGTTACTTGATATTGCGGTTATCCTGGTTATTGATGTTCGCTCGGCAGCTGAGAGTGTCGCTGCGGTGGTAAAAGGATTTGAGACCCTTGACCCTAAGGTACGGCTTGGCGGGGTGATTTTAAACCGGGTGGGCAGTGAACGCCATAAACAGATGATTATGGAGGCGGTCAAAACCCATTGCCAGACAAAAATTATCGGTTCTCTGCCCCGTGATGAATCCATAACTATCCCATCGCGTCATCTTGGTCTCCATATGGGCATGGAGAGCGGGCTTGATACAGAGCGGTTATCTGCTATAATTGAGGAAAACATTGATCTTGATTATCTGACTGATGGTTTTAACTCAGTGGCCGGAAAGCAGAGTTCAAAAAACAGGAAAGCGGAGCAAAGCGAAGACTCCGCAAGTCAAAAAACGAAAAACCAAAAACCAAAAACCAAAATAGGTATAGCCTGGGATGAGGCCTTTTGTTTTTACTATATTGACAATCTGGATATGCTAAAAATGGCAGGGGCGGAGATTGTTTTGTTCAGCCCATTGCATGATAAGGAGCTTCCCGAGGGCTTGGACGTTATATACCTTGGCGGTGGCTACCCTGAATTATATGCACAAAAGTTAAGCGATAACAATGTCATGAGAGAAGAAATACAGCTGTTTTCAAGAGCCGGAAAACCGGTTTACGGGGAGTGTGGCGGATTTATGTACCTGACCCGTTCCATAACAGATACCAGAGGTAATCTTTATCCCATGGCGGATGTGTTTCCAGTTGCTTCCCATATGTGCAAAAAGTTACGCAGACTTGGTTATAGGCGGGTGGAAATGGTAACAGACACCCTGCTTGGCAAAACAGGATCTTATTGTTATGGACATGAATTTCATTACTCAGAGATTGACGAGATGGACAGCAAAGTCAAGCGGGCCTATACGCTTGATGACGGGAGAAGGGAGGGGTATCTAATTGACAGAACCCTTGCCGGCTATGTTCATCTTCACTGGGGAAGAACCCCGGAAGCAGCAGAGAGGTTTGTTAATTTGCAAATCAAAAAATAAAACTATTGTGGAATATGCACTGAAAAATATGCAACAGGCAATGGGCATCAGTGAATATCAAATAACCCAGCACCTGCCCGAATCACTAAAATCCCTCCGCGAGACCCTCCTGCCCAAACTGATGAGCGGTGAAGTCAGGGTACAACAAACAAAAGAGACATAATGAGTTACCAGCCACCCTTTGAAATTACCCCCACCATTTTAAATCAGGTCAGCTTGATCTGTGAAAAAATCACGGAACTGCAATTCAATGAACCGTTGCTGTCGCCAAAACTGCGTAAAACCAATAAAATCAAAACCATCACGGGGACTTTGCAAATTGAGGGCAACACCTTAACCGAGGAACAAATCTCTGCCATACTGGATGGAAAACGGGTATTTGGTTCTGCCCGTGAGCTGGCAGAGGTGCAGGGAGCAATTGTTGCTTATGAGCAGTTAAACCATTTTGAACCTGCCAGCACAGAGGATTTACTCAAAGCTCATGCCTTATTGATGGGCGATGTGCTAAAAAATGCAGGCCAGTTTAGAAGCCAGTCGGTTGGTATTCATCGGGGCGATAAGGTGATTCATGTTGCCCCGCCTGCTCATCAGGTATCTGGTCTAATGGCGGATTTGTTGGCATGGCTAAAACACAGTGAGCACCACCCACTGATTAGCAGTTCGGTGTTTCATTATGAGCTTGAATTTATCCACCCGTTTATGGATGGCAATGGTCGCATGGGGCGATTATGGCAAACTTTGATTTTGTCTCGCTGGAAGCCCGTTTTTCAATTTTTGCCACTGGAAAGCATTATTCGCGATCATCAGCAAGCCTATTATCAGGCATTGGCTCAAGCCGATAATGACGCAA
>CAZEMY010000146.1:0-6217 GCA_964513405.1 uncultured Desulfobulbaceae bacterium | reverse complement strand
AACTAACCTTTCAAGAGAACCTGAACAATGGTTGCATCACAACAAAAAAACCATGTCACGCCGGTGCCACTTGGATCCATAGGTCTTATTCAGGAGGAATCCGTTGTTATTGTTCCTCTTTACTCATCTGCCGTTCTCTTGGAGTCATAATCTCAGATCATTTTGTAACTAATGAAGATATAATTTCTCTTCAGATCAGAAGTCTGGAAAATTTTGCCTCCCAGGTCAATCCTTGCCATTGAACATTATCATCTCCACACTTCAAGGGAGGGAAAAATCAGGGAACAGGGATGGAAATTAAAGACAGTACTCTTTTATTTGCCGCAGAACCCTTTGTAACCACTAAGACTGTCGATACCGGCATGGGCTTGACCATGGTTAAGATGATAATTAAGGATCACGGCGGAACCCTGAAGATTCAGCAGAGGATATCCGGTGGTAATAGGAGCTTGTCCGAGAATAGGAATTTTTTCTCAGGTCAAGGCATTTTCAAAAAAATAGCACAGCCATATAAGTGATATTGCGAGCATATTTTTTTGGGAATAACGCAGAGATGGGGAAAAATGCATTCTCGGACAGGCTCCTATGGTTATTATTGGCTTGGTTGGGTAGAAGGCATGGGGGAGGACATATCAAAATGGTTAAAAATCAATCAGCTAACTATGAAATAGTCAAAAACTACCACGAACAAACAAAACATTCCCCTCACCGCTATGCCCGCTCTCCCGGTTACATGGACTGGGAGAACCAACCTATACCTTTCAGGTTGTTTGAAGGTGCCCCTCAAATTCCTTTTCCTCTGCAAAAGAGAGACCGGGGATACCCTTATTCGGCACTGTACGAATTAAGAGAAAACTGCCTGGATTTAAATTCGCTCGAATCCATTGCTTGGATGCTGGAATTGAGCATGGGGCTTTCAGCTTGGAAAAAATCCGGTAGTTCCGAGTGGGCATTAAGAATGAACCCTTCCAGTGGGAACCTCCACCCAACAGAATGTTATCTGGTTTTACCCGACATTTCTGGTCAGCAGGCCTGTGTAACCCATTATACCCCATATCTCCATATGCTGGAAGAAATCGCTGTACTTAGTCGTGATAGGGCTGCATCACTTAAAAAATGGGGCGGGTTTGGGATTATTCTGACCAGTATTCCCTGGCGGGAATCCTGGAAGTATGGTGAGCGGGCTTTTCGATATTGTCAACACGATATAGGCCATGCCCTTGGGGCATTGCGTTATGCCTGTAACTTAAATGGCTGGAAGATGTCGCTGATTCCACAGATTTCCGAAGAGACACTGGATAGATTCCTGGGTTTTGATAAGACAAAATGGGTAGATGGAGAGAGAGAGCATGCGGATTGTCTTTGTTGGGTTGACAGCAAATCCAATAGCCATACGGAGATATTAGAATGGTTTAACACCCCGGAAAAGATCAAATATACATACCCTCCCAATCGTCTGAGCAGTGGTCATGTTGACTGGTCAATAATCGACAGGGTTCGCAGGGCGACTCGGGTAAATAATCCGGTTTTTTCCAAAGCGACTTACCCTTCTAATCCTGTGCCTCACCAGCTCAGCTCGTTATTATCAGCAGAAGCTATCATCAGAAAAAGGCGCAGTGCCCAGAATTACAATGTGGAGACCAGTAAAACCGACCTTACCACTTTTCTTAACAGTATGGGGAGAACCCTGCCGGGGCAAGATTGTCCTTTTGATTTATTCCCATATAAGGCTCAAATCAGTCTTGCAATTTTTATTCATAATGTCCAGGGACTCAGTCCAGGTCTTTACATGTTTATCCGGGATAAAAACCATCTTGATCCGTTAAAAAGAGCCACTCTTTCCAGCTTCGAGTGGCATCAGGTCGTGGAAAATCATCCTTTGTATTTGCTCGAAAAGGGTGATTTCAGAGTAGTGGCACATTCCATTAGCTGTGCCCAGGATATTGCGGCTGACAGTTCATATTCGCTTGGGATGATCTCTCGCTTTGACTCTGTATTAATGAAATCTCCTGCCATGTATCCACGACTTTTCTGGGAGGCCGGCTTGATAGGTCAGGTACTATATCTTGAAGCTGAAGCATATAATTTGCGTGCAACCGGGATTGGTTGTTTTTTTGACGATGAAATGCATAAAAAACTTGGCCTTAAAGATTGCAGGTGGCAAAGTCTTTACCACTTTACCGTGGGTAAGCACATAGAGGATTCCCGTTTGGAAACTAAACCGCCCTACTACCATCTTAAATGATAAAGATAATCTGATAAAGGCAACCATATGAATAAAATAGAGGAAACTATAACTTTTGATAACAGTTTTACCCGCGAACTGCCTGTAGACCATGAGAACGAGAACTACAGGCGGCAAGTGAGTGGTGCATGTTTTTCATGGGTGGAGCCACTTAAAGTTTCCAGGCCAAGCCTGGTTTCCTACGCAGGCGAGATAGCAGAAGAGCTTGATTTTACGGAAGAATTTTGCCAGTCGCAGCGGTTTATAGAGGTGTTTTCCGGAAACAAGCTGCTCACAGGTATGGAACCTTATGCTACCTGTTACGGTGGTCATCAGTTTGGACACTGGGCCGGTCAGCTTGGTGATGGTCGTGCCATAAACCTTGGTGAGATTGTTAACAGTAAAGGTCACCGCCTGGCGTTACAACTAAAAGGAGCTGGTCCCACACCTTATAGCCGAACGGCGGATGGACTGGCCGTTTTGCGTTCCTCTCTGCGGGAGTTTCTCTGTAGTGAAGCCATGTACCATCTCGGTGTCCCGACCACCCGGGCATTAAGTCTTATTCTGACCGGCGAACAGGTTGTCCGTGACCCGTTTTATGATGGTCACCCAAAACATGAACCAGGTGCGGTGGTATGCCGGGTTGCCCCTTCATTCACCCGGTTTGGCAACTTTCAAATATTCGCTTTCAGGGGTGAGATTGAAGTGCTGCGGCAACTGGTTGACTACACCATTCGCACCGATTTCCCCCACCTTGGTACACCTTCACAGGCCGTATATATGGAGTGGTTTGAGGAAGTCTGCCAGAAAACATTGTCTATGATCCTTCACTGGGAAAGGGTGGGGTTTGTCCACGGGGTTATGAACACAGACAATATGTCAATCCTTGGGCTCACTATAGATTATGGCCCATACGGATGGCTGGAAGGCTACGATCCCGACTGGACACCAAACACCACCGATGCCAGTCAGCACAGGTACAGGTTTGGCAGTCAGGCACAGATTGGATTATGGAATCTTGTCCAGTTGGCCCAGGCACTTGTTCCCCTCACTTTGGATGCAAAGCCTTTTGAGGAGATACTGAAAAGATATGCAAATGGTTATGAGCATGACAGCAATGTCATGATGGCTCAAAAGCTGGGTTTCAAACAGTTTGAGCCTGAAACAGACAAAACATTGATAAGTGAGCTTTTAAGCGTATTACAGTTAACAGAAACAGATATGACTATTTTTTTTAGAAATCTCGCTTTGTTAGATATTGATCATCTGGCTCTTGCTGATAATCCTGACAAAGAACTCATTACCCCTCTAATGAATGCGTACTACGCACCTGAAGATATGGGCGTGGACACTGAAATTAGAGCCCAGACAGAAGTATGGCTTCATAACTACGCAAAAAGGCTTGTGAAAGATGGCTTGAAAGAAAAAGAGCGTCGTTATCGCATGAACAGGGTCAATCCAAAATTCGTCTTCCGAAACTATTTGGCTCAGCTTGCAATTGATAAGGCCGAACAAGGAGACTACAGTATGGTAGATGACCTGTTAAACCTTTTTCGTAACCCTTATGATGAGCAGCCGGGCAAAGAGTACTTTGCCCAAAAACGCCCTGAATGGGCCAGAAATAAACCGGGATGCTCAATGCTTTCATGTAGCTCCTGATGCAGACAGCCTTTTTTCAGTGATAGCTGTCCTCCTCTCCTTTAAGTTATAAATAGTTACTATTACTATTGACATCGACCATTCCGTCATTACTTTTTTATTCAGGCAGGTTTCTTTTACACAGGAGATATACAAATATGTCTAATCTTGAATGTGCTGGCAAAGTGGTTAAAATTGATGATGGTGGGTTTCTTGTTAATCTTGATGAATGGAATGATAATGTCGCTATTGCACTGGCGAAGCGGGAGGGTATCGAGAGTTTGTCAGAAGAACAACTTGAAATTATATCGTTTATGAGAAGTTACTACCTCAAATTCAAGGTGTTTCCTATCTTGAGGCAAGTTTGTAAAATTGTTAAGCAACCTGGGAAATGTGTTAACGAGCAATTTATTAATCCTGAAAAAGCTTGGAAAATAGCAGGTTTACCTAAACTTGGCGAAATCCACTTCATTACCATGGACGGAGAGAATTACAAAATGGAGGAACCCTGCTGAGCAAGAATTGCGGATTTGTAAAATAGACCGGTTATCAATAATTATTGACACTTGGTTATATAGTTTATTTGTAACCGTTCACCAAATGGTGCTGACTACGGAAAACTTACATTTCCTTAGCTTTTCGTAGGCGGTTGGTCATGCTATGGGGTGTGACCATTTTTTAAGAGGTTTCAATTTAGACCCTTCAAAAAGGAGTAAGTAAATGAGTGATCCAAAAAACATGTATCAATGCCAGGTAAATAATTGCGGGTATGTTTACGATCCAGACAAGGGGGAACCAAAAACAAGTACTCCTTCAGGAACGACCTTTAAAGATATTCCAGATAGCTGGCAGTGTCCATTTTGTGGTTCATCTAAAAAAACTTTTAGGCCTTTAGCTGGTCCTGGATCGGTTGTAGCCGAGGGCATCTGAAAAACGGGGGGGGGAAACCGTTTAATCCATTAGAATCTTCCCCCCTGTAACCTGGCATGGGATGCAATGGGAGTATGTCAGGTGTATTATCGGTCGGGGTTGTTGCTTGGTCGTTTCTTTTTACCGTCTTTTTTATCAATACCGCAGGAACCGGAACCATAAATATCCGGACACCATTTTTTGTTTTTTACCGTCCGGTAGAGGATAAAAACAGCCCCACAGATAATAACGAGTAAAAATAAGATATCTTTCCAGTCCACCTCAGTAACCTCCAGTATTTATCCATGAGACACCATTAAAGCCTTGGCACCTCAGGCGGTACCAATCTCAGCTATGGTCTTTTTTGCCTGCTCATGCATCTCCTCACCCAATCTCACATACTCATCATTAATCCAGACAACCAGCTCTTCCATCTTCTTGCGGGTATCTACTTCTTTTTCCTCATAGGTACGCAGATCAGCAAGGGTGGATATAGGCTCGTCGAGATAGAGATTTACTCCCGTCTGGACATTAAATTTGCTCAATCCGTAAAGCCGTAACAGGTTCTTGAGAAATCCCTGCCACTCTTCTTTTGAAAAACGCAAAGGCTCATAATGGAAATCTTTCATATAATAATTCTTACGATTACTTTCCCAAACGATCAGCCCCCGGCGGCGTAAGTCAAAAATCATGGTGTCAGCTATATCCGCATCAGATACCTCAAGAACAGAATCAACCATGCTTGCTGCATCGGCATCATCAAGGATAATTTCCTGCTCACATAAATCTTCAAGTCCGGCGGCAACTGCCCTTTTTTTTCCATCTTCAGAGAGAAAATATTTGATGATTATTTTCATCTTTTTCATCCGACCTCCTCCTGTATCTTTTCAACCTTTACTGCACAGGATTTATATTCAGGTGTACTGGTTATAGGGTCTCTGAAACCGGAAGTAAGCTCGTTGGACAGAGCCTTCCGGTGGTGGAAGGCAAGGAAAACTATACCATCCTGGGCTCGCTTGGTTACCCATGCCTTGACCCTGATTGCACCCCTTGCCGAAGCGATCCTGACAAATTCACCATTTTCTATGTCCAGCTTTTCGGCATCACCACGGCTTATCTCCAGCAACTCTTCCGGTAACAGTCCGGCAATGCCTTCTGTCCGCTTGGTCATGGAGGCATTATTATGATGCTCTAAGCGGCGGCCGGTGGTGAGAACAAGGGGAAACTCATTGCCTGGAACTTCTCCTGAACCGACATGATCGAGTGCTATCATCCGTCCTCGCTTATTTTTCCTTGGAAATCCGTCTCCATATCTAATCGCAGTGCCGGGATGATCCCTGGTTGGGCATGGCCATTGCAACCCCTGGGTGCCAAGCCGATCATAACTGACTCCTCCCCAGTTGGGGGCAAGAGTAGCAATTTCATCCATGATTTCTGAAGGATGAT
>CAZEMY010000145.1:0-6244 GCA_964513405.1 uncultured Desulfobulbaceae bacterium | reverse complement strand
GCCCCCAATGTTATCCAGTTGAAATTGTTCGATTAAACGTTGGGACACTAGTGATTCCTTATTTATCATCGCGATTTCAGTCAAGGATGGTTTATGAATTTTCGTTCTAATATCAGTCTCTTTATCCTAATTGGTTTTGTTGCCAGTATATTCATTTTTTACCCCGTTCACGATTTCGTGAGCTATCACGAATATATCAGAGGTTTGCGGGTACATGTTTATGAATTTAACTCTTCATTTGACTATGTCCTGCACAAGTTCACCAAGACTATGATGGGTGAACGGTTGCTCGGCAGCCTTATCTTTGGGTTAGTTGGTATAGCCACCGGACTCTTCTTTTACTTTGTCCTGCAGATTTTTAATTCCAAGCAAAAAATGATTGAAAATCTACAGAATGAAATTGGCAGGGACATTGGCTCCGTTATTACTCAGGGTGAAAGTATCCGCCTTGAGTTTAAGTCAAGCTTTCGCTGAGATTTCAAACAAAATAGAGTCAACAAGTGGTTGGAAGGTGCCGTACTAAAGACGATTGCTGCTTTTATGAATACTGAAGGAGGGTCATTATTGATAGGTGTTGATGATGATGGTCATCCCTTGGGTTTGGAAAAAGATATTGAAACTCTCAAAAACAAGAATCAAGACGGCTTTGAAGTTGCCCTGATGACGGCAATTGCAACCAGATTGGGAACCCCACAATGTACACGAGTGACAATTCTTTTCCACACCATTAAACACCATGACATATGCCATGTCCTGGTTTCAAAATCACCAACAGCAGTTTTTCTGGAAACAGGAAAGGAAACCAAATTAATTCATGCCAAAGCCAAGAACCTTTCACAATCTCTCCATCGCTCGGATCACCATGTTTTGTATGAATCAAAGAGAACTGTGCACCCTGTGGATCACTGACCAGAGCAACCCGGCCGCGATCTCCTATATTTTCTGGTTCCTTATGCACCTTGCCACCATGTGCCAGAACCACACCTGCGGCTCGGTCGACATCGGAAACGGACATAGAGGCAATCCAGCGTGCAGAATAGTGCCCAGGGGGCTTGGGCTGAACATCTAATATCCCGCCAATCCGCTGGTCATTGAGCTTAACTATTGTGTACCTGCCCCGTTGTTCAAAAGTCCAATTTAATAGCTGACCATAAAAAAATTTGGCCGTTGCAACATCGCTGGTAACAAGATCGTGCCAGACAAACTTACCCGGATAATGGGTGAAGGTTTTTTCTTCAAAAACGGGGTCAAAGGGCTGAACAAGAGAACAACCTGCCTGAAACAGGATTACGACTCCACAAAGCCCGTAAATAATGACAAGCCGAAAAAGGGACATTATTTTGTAATCATTTTCCATCATATTTCCACCTGATAAACTCGTAAAAAACCAGAAAACTGCCGCAGAATGGCTAAGCAAAAGCACTGTAGAACGAAATTGTTGTTTAGCAAGTCTATCTCACTTAAAATAATTAATCAACCGCCAACTTCAAGCCTTGATATTCGACATAAGCTGGTTCCCGTAGGTCGGATTAGCGAAAACAAGAATGAAAATAAAAAATACGGCGAATAGAAAATAGCCGTACAGTACCGACACAGCAAGGTCTTAGCGTAATCCGACAAGCACGGTGAGAGTCGGATTACGCTAAGACCTTGCCATTATATATTTTTTGGCTTTGATTGCAGCCTTTTCTGTTTATCATATTTTTGCGTTGTACCCGCTAATCCGACCTACGCACCTAAACCTTTCTCTTATGTCGGATAGCCAGTTAAAGCACTAATTACCAAAAAGTCCCTGCAACCCCTTATTGATCAATCCCTCCGTATCCAAAGCTGGTTCTTCTTTGCCATCCGTACCGGTACCAAGTTTCTCCTGAATGGTATCAAAGAGAAGTTCCTTTGCCTTTGCCTTAAACAACTCTTCAAGGGCGGCTGATTGCTGAATATTGTCAAAATTACCTTTAACCCTGTAAGGAATGGCCATCTTGCCAAGCTCAACAAGACCTGTCTGCTCATCGCGCTCGACACGATCGGTTAAGTGGATGGTCAACAGATAATCTATATGTTCCTGAACAAAGTCAACCTGACCTTTACCGGTAACCCTCATCAGCTCAGATGCAGCCTTGAGATCATCGTTTTTAAATATTCCGTTTACCAGCACTCCGCTTGCCGTCAAAGTTGCAAAGCCGGTGGGCTGGGATTGGGCAGCTTGCCCGACAGCTTTTTGTTCCAGTAACGCCTTGGCCATGCGAATGGTCTTAAGAATCTCCAGTCTTTTGATTATGCCATTTTCAAGTGAAAGCTGCACAGTGCCGTTTGAATTCTTTGTCAGTTCATCCCGGCTGACTCCTCTGGTTTTAAGATTCACTGCAACATTCGCCATGCCGGAAATTTCTTCTCTACCGACCATATCAACAAACATTGGCCCAACCTGCACTCCCTTAAGATTCTTATTCACATTCATAAGCGGCACGGCGGGACGAACATCAATGTTTCCGGTTGCCACGACACTGCCGTCATAGAGATTTGCGGAAAAAGGATTAATATTAACAAGACCATCCTTACCGGATACCTGCAGCTTTATTGCCGAGAGATTCAGCTTCGAAGCTCTCAGAGAGTCGATCCCGATATCGGCATTGAACCGTAAGTCTTTTAAGAGTTGCACTGGTATGAGGGGGTGATCGCCGGCTGTCTTCCCGCCGACATCTGGCTTGGAGACAGGTGCAGGTGACGCACCACCTTCTTCTTTCTTAACAGCGTACCTGTCAAGATCAAGCTGATCCATATGAACCTTCAATGCATAGGCTGGCTTTTTAAAATTATTCACAGTTCCGCTCGCCCTGATTGCAGTATCATCAAGCTGAATCTGAATATCTTTTACCTGCAACTGTTCATTTTTAAGATAAAACCCAAGAGATGCCGATAAACTCTCCAGCACCTTGGGATCAGAAAACAGGGGCAGGGAAATCCCTAACTGAGCAAGATGTTTTTTGGGTGAATATTCGGCAACGGTAAGTGTACCATTAACAACAGGTTGCTTAAAACCAGTCATGGACAATGCTGTTTCAGCCAGCAAATCACCATGCTTAACAGTTAATTTATGAACAATGAGACTCTCATCAATGAGATTAATTTCAGCATCCGCCATAATGGTAAGAGCAAATTTTGGTACCGGCAGTATCTCCCCCGCAAACAGACCGGCAATGGTTAAACCATTAATAATAAAGTGCTGTTTACCAAGATTAATGGTCAGGTCGAAGTCAGTATTAATGGTTGCTGTAATTGGCTGTTTGTTGTCATCTAAGCGGAATGCAAAATTAGCAGAAACCGGAAAAGCAACATCTTCTCTGATATGACCAATATTAAGATTAAAATTGTTAAGAGATATTGTTCTACCCGCCTGCTGATCGTCAAACTCCACATTAATATCGTTTATATTTATACTACCTATATTAATGGCAGCGAGGAAAGTTCCCTTTTTCGGTAAAGGCTGTTCAGGTGGAATCTGCCCGGCCTGTTCTACAACAGCCTTGGCACCAGCAAGATCTGCCCAATTGGTTGTCCCGTCCTTCTTGCGGATAAGGTTAAGATCGACACCGTTTAAATCAACACTGTTCACCTGTAACTGCTTTTTTGTAAGCAACGGCCAGAGAGCAATTTGTATTTCAGCCAGCTTGCTTGAGGCAAACAGAGTGCCTGGAAAATCTTTGCCGGGACCAAGCTGAATCTCACCAAGCGAAAAGACTATATCCAGCGTTGGCGAAACCTTAAGGTTTATATCGCCGGGGATGGTAATCGCCCGGCCGGTCTTTCCCTCGATCATTGAGCTTATCCGGGTTTTATAATCGTTTGGATCAATCAAAAACGGCAGACTGATGACAGCGATGAGCAACAGGCTGCCAAGACCTGCACCAAGAATCAATATCCACTTTATTGCCTTAACCACTGGAATTACCTCAATATCAAAAGTTTTAATCAAAAATTATGTAATCGTTCGACTATCACCCCACGGAGCCTACTGTAAAGACAAGGCATGCCTTGTCTCTATGTATTCGCCTCACCCGTTAACCGGCAGCCCCGGTTCCCTCTCCAGGTGTCTTAAATAAAACCCCGTTTTCCGGAAGTCTCTCCCATTTAAGCTCCACCGGGAACGGCTTGACATCCCAGATTTTTCGGCTGTAATCAAAGATTGAGCGGTCAGAGGAGAATTTTCCCATCCGCACAGCGTTCAGGATAGACATCCGGATCCATTTCTTTTTATCATTATAAGTAGCGGCCACGAGATCCTGAGCGTCAATATAAGCACGGTAATCAGCAAATAATGTGTACTGGTCATCATAAAGAAGAGAGTCGATCAAAGGGCGAAACAGATCACGATCACCATACCAGAAATGTCCTGATGATATCAGATCAATCGCCATTTTCAGCTCATGGTCACTATGATAATAATCCAGAGGCCGGTAGCCAGACCTTTTAAGCCCCGCAACCTCATCCACATCAAGACCAAAGAGGAAAAAATTATCGGCACCCACTTCGTCCCTTATTTCCACATTGGCTCCATCCAGAGTACCTATGGTCAAAGCCCCATTCATGGCAAACTTCATATTGCCCGTACCGGAAGCCTCCTTACCGGCCTGGGAAATCTGCTCAGACAGATCAGCCATGGGATAAACTATATGACCAATTTTAACATTATAGTTGGGGATAAGATAAACTTTCAACCTGCCCTTTATATCAGGATCGTTATTAACCGCCCTCGCCACCGAGGTGATCAGTTTGATAATAAGTTTAGCCATCAAATAACCGGGGGCAGCCTTACCACCAAATACAAAAAAACGGGGGGTTATTTCCAGAGTAGGATCGGCCTTAATCCTGTTATACAGGGTAACAATATGCAGTATTTTAAGATGTTGCCGTTTATACTCATGAATCCTTTTCACCATAATGTCAAACATCGCCGCCGGATTAACCTTTACGCCCAGATCCCGCATTACCAGATCAGCAATATCCTCTTTATTGCTCTTTTTCATCTTACACCAGGCTTCCTGAAATGCACTGTCATCCGCCAGTTTCTCCAGTTTTTTCAGCTCCTCAAGATTGGTGAGCCATTTTTCACCAATGGCCTCGGTGAATAATGCGCTCAGGCGGGGATTACTAACCGCAATCCAGCGTCTCGGAGTTACACCGTTGGTCACATTACGAATCTTACCCGGATACATTTCATTAAAATCAGCAAGGGTATGTTTGCGTAACAAACCGGTATGCATAGCAGCAACCCCGTTAATTACCTTACTGCCGACACATGCAAGGTTTGCCATTCGTACATATCTGGAGCCGGACTCATCAATTATTGACATTCTTTGCACCCGTTCACCATCTCCGGGGTATTTCAACCGCACCGAATCTAGAAAACTACGGTTTATCTCATAGATAATTTCCAGATGCCTCGGCAGCAGAGATCCAAGCAGGTCAACCGACCATTTCTCCAGAGCCTCGGGAAGCAGGGTGTGATTGGTATAACAGAGTGTTTTACGAGTTATCTCCCAAGCATTGTCCCATTCATAAAAATAAACATCAACAAGAAGACGCATCAGCTCCGGTACGGCAATCGCTGGGTGGGTATCGTTTAGCTGGACCTGAAAATCTTCATGAAAATCATCCAGATTTTCATGGGCAAAGAAATGAATCCGAATCATATCCTGAAGGGAACAGGACACAAAAAAATACTGCTGTTCAAGACGGAGCCGCTTGCCCTGAAACTGTTCATCATTGGGGTACAACACCTTGGTAATGGTTTCCGCCTTAATTTTATCTTCCACTGCCCCATAATAATCACCGGTATTAAATTCTTCAAAATCAAAGGAGGAATGAGCCTCAGCACTCCACAAACGAAGAAGGTTAACATTGTTTACCTTGAAACCGGGGATCGGTGTATCGTAAGGGATACCGTTGATCACCCGCCCGGGAACCCAACGCATATGCCGGGTTCCCCTTTCCCCGTGGTAAACTTCAGTATGACCACCAAACCCTACTTCACGAGCAAGATTAGGCTTTTTTATCTCCCATGGGTTAACCGTATGGAGCCAAGAATCACTGATTTCCTTTTGCCAGCCATCAACGATCTCCTGGTCAAACATGCCGTATTCGTAACGAATTCCGTAACCGATTGCCGGAATCTGTAGAGTTGCCATAGAATCGAGGTAACAGGCAGCCAATCTCCCCAGACCACCGTTACCGAGGCCAGGCT
>CAZEMY010000144.1:0-6334 GCA_964513405.1 uncultured Desulfobulbaceae bacterium | reverse complement strand
AGAGCTTGTTGCCAAACTTGATACTCCGGTGGCAAGAGGTGGGGGAAATATCCATGTATATTATCTCCAGAATGGTAATGCCGAAGATATGGTCAAGGTACTGGCTAATCTCCCAGAAAAACAGGCAGCGGGGGCAAAGGGCGGCCCGCCGCTGGCACCGTCCATCTCAGACAATGTTAGGATCATGGCTGATCCGGCGATTAATGCCCTGATAATAACCGGACCGTATGAAGAATATCTCGTGCTGGAAGAGGTGATAAGGAAGCTGGACATTCCGAGAAGAATGGTATATCTCGAAGCGTTGATCATGGAAGTCTCAGCAGACAAGAAATTTGAATTTGGAGTGGAATGGGGCGGGGTCGGAGAGTTTGCTGGCGGAGACGGTAGAACAGGCATCGGTTTTGGTGGTAATCCAACTAACCCGTACAGCACTCTCTTAGGTATAGGGGCCACTCCGCCGACCATGCCCGGTGGTTTTACTCTTGGGGTAATGCGAAAAGGGATCAGTATTGGTAATGTTGTCTTTCCGGATCTTGGGGCGGTAATGAAAGCCTACAGTGACGATTCGGATGTCAATATTGTTGCCAATCCTCAGATTCTGACCATGGATAACAACACGGCATCTATCATCGTTGGTGAGAATGTCCCTTTTATTGTCAGCAAACATACCACCGAAGCAAATCAGGATTATACTTCCTATGAGTACAAGGATGTGGCAACAACCCTTGAAATCACTCCTCAGGTTAACAATGCCAATGTTCTTCGTCTGGAAATCATGGCGGAACTGATAAAGCTTAAAAATCCCAATGACCCCACCGGTACTCCCACTACTTTCAAACGCAGGGCGGAAACCACGGTGGTGGTTCATAATAATGATACTGTGGTTATCGGTGGTATTACAGGTCAGCAGAACGCTGTCGGGCAGTATAAGGTTCCTATACTCGGTGACATTCCTGTGCTTGGCTGGCTGTTTAAAACAGAAACCACTTATGAGAAAAAAACAAATCTATATATTTTTATTACTCCAAGGATAGTTGAAAACCCGGCGGAACTGGCTGCTATATATCATGAAAAGCGGGATATAATGGATGACATCACAGTTGGTCCCAGTGGCATTGATGACTGGAAACTTAAAAAAGAACCAGACCCCAGCCATGCAGCTGAGTTAATTGATTTAGGCTTTGTCAGAATGGAGGCAGGCGGATATGAAGAGGCCAGGCAATATTTTGAAGAAGCACTGAAAATAGAACCAGATAACCCTTATGCCCTAATTAACCTTGGGGTTGCCTGTAAACGGTTGGGAAGACAAGATGAGGCTGCTCAGCACTTCAGGAGGGTCTCTGAATTTAACGGAAGAGGTCAGGGCGAAGGCACGGGTGGTGAGTTTCTGAGAGAAACCGCAAAAGAGAACCTCCGTCTGCTTGAAGCCGTCCCGGGAAAGGAAGGCGATGGCAGATGAAGCAACTTGGCGAAATTTTTATTGAAGAGTTTGGAGTCGATTCCGACACTATTGCCGATGCCGTTAAAGCTCAGCAGAAAAGCGGTCGTCGTCTTGGCGAGTTGCTGGTTCAACAGAAAAAAATCAGTGAAGATACCCTTCTTAAAGCCCGTTCTCTCCAGTCCGGGATAGATCTGGTTCGCAGCCTGCCTTTAGAGCTAAATCCGTTTTTTACCAGTCGGATACCCATTGGCTTCTTGAAAAAATATGTGATGATCCCAGTGGCAACCAGTGATGATTGTTTTGTTGCCATGGCTGACCCTTATTGTTTTCAACAGTTAGATGACCTTCTTCGGATTCTTGAATGGGAAGGAGTAAAGGTCGTTCTGGCTCCGCAGGATGAAATTTTTGTTGCCATTAACACGGTATATGACACTGGCCATAGTGATGCCGCTGATCAGGTCATGCACGATATGGGAGAGGAAGAGGATTCCGAATCCATTCTGTCTGAAATCGAGGAGACCGCAGATTTACTGGATGACACCAGCGACGCACCGGTTATCAAACTGGTGAACCTTGTTCTTTCCCAGGCCGTTCGTGATAATGCCAGTGATGTCCACATTGAACCCTATAAAGACAGAGTGAAAATCCGCAAAAGGGTGGATGGTATCCTCTATGATATGTATTCGCCGCCCAAGCATGTCCAGTCCCGGCTTATCTCCAGGGTCAAAATCATGGCAAAGATGGATATTGCTGAGAAACGGCTTCCCCAGGATGGCAGGATTGAAATAAAAATAGGTGATAAAAATATTGACCTCAGGGTTTCTACCCTGCCGACCGCTTTTGGTGAGCGGGTGGCTATGCGTCTTCTTGATAAATCCACGGTTCTGCTCTCTCTTGAGAGTGTCGGTATGGCAAAGTATGACCTTGATCGTTTTAAACAGCTTATCAAGGCACCATTTGGGATTATTCTGGTCACAGGTCCCACCGGTAGCGGTAAGACAACCACCCTTTACTCAACCCTGTCGATTCTTAATCAGCCTGGGGTGAATATCATTACGGTTGAAGATCCAATTGAGTACCAGATTGATGGAATAAGTCAGATGCAGGTCAATCCGAAAATCGGTCTGAACTTTTCCGGAGGTTTGAGAACCATTGTCCGTCAGGATCCTGATATTATTCTGGTCGGGGAAATTCGTGATCTGGAGACGGCTGAGATTGCCATCCAATCCGCCCTGACCGGTCACCTTGTTTTTTCCACTCTTCATACTAATGATGCGGCCAGTGCAGTAACCAGGCTTATTGACATGGGGGTGGAACCGTTTCTGGTCTCTTCTTCAGTAAATGCCATTGTTGCCCAGAGATTAGTGCGTAAAATATGCCTGAATTGCCGTGACTCATACAAACCTGATAGAGATTATCTGGCCAGAATTGGTTTGTCTCCGGTTAAATTTGGTGATCGTCAGCTTTATCATGGTCGTGGCTGTCCGGAGTGCATGGGGACAGGGTATAAAGGTCGTCTCGGTATTTTTGAGCTGATGGTTTTAAACGATACCATGAAAAGTCTAATCCTGAGAACTTCTGATGCCGGTCAGCTTAAAAAGCAGGCATTATCTTCTCTTACCACCGGAATGTGTACCTTGCGTCAGGATGGACTACGAAAAGTCCTGGCCGGATTGACAACCCTTGAGGAAGTGTTCAGGGTTACCTGAATTCAGGTAACAGGTAACAGAACAGTTTGCCGCCTTTGGCGGATAAAAAAGGTGGTTGTTCTGTTTTTTAAAAATAGTTATTGCTTTTTAATTGAGTGATAATATACTGTTACCTGTTATCCGACTACCTGATCAATTGATTCATCTCAAATATGGGCAGAAGTATGGATATCACAATGAAGCTGACCATTAACCCCATGGTCAAAATCATGACTGGCTCTATCATGGAAGTAAGAGCCAAGATTTTTGCCTCGATTTCTTTTTCGTAACTCTCTGCCGCCTTCTCCAGCATTTTCTCCAGCTCGCCACTCTGTTCTCCCACCGCAATCATCTGGACGAGCATGGGGGTAAACCATCTGGACTCCTTAAGAATCGTGGACAGGCTCAGTCCTTTTTCCAGTTCGATGGCGGCTTCTTCAAGTGTTTCGGTGAGAATGGTATTGTTAAGGATGTTTTTAACAATGGCAAGGGCAGTAAACAGCGGCACACCGGCATGGAGGAGACTGGATAAGGTTCTGGCAAAACGGGCAGAGGCAATTTTGATGTTCAAATCACTGATACCGGGCAGGGTCAGCCGCATCCTGTCCCACAATCTGCGACCAACAGGATGGTTGAGAGCGTAACGGGCAGCTATTGCCGCTACTGTAAAGATAATAAACAGCAACCACCAGTAATTTGCCAGTAATGAGCTGAGATTGATAAGAAATATTGTCGGCAAAGGCAGGGCTTGCTGGGGTCCTTCAAAAACCTTGGTGATACTTGGGACAATAAAGGTGATCAGCATGAAAAGAACACCAACGCCAACCAGAGCCATAAAGATTGGGTAAATAAGAGCTGCTGTAATGCGTCCCTTTAAGGCCTGCTGATTCTCGCCAAATTCGGCTAATCTCTCCAGAACAATATCCAGAGACCCTGATGCTTCCCCTGCCTGAACCATATTTACATATATTTTTGAGAAAAGACGGGGATGCTCGCTTAAGGCAGAAGTCAGGGTGTTGCCCTCATTGACGCTGTCCTTAATCTGGGCTATAACAGTCTGCAGGTTAGGGTTGGTTGTCTGCTCAATGAGACCGTTTAATGCTTGGACAAGAGGGATACCGGCACCAAGCAGGGTGGAGAGCTGGCGGGTAGCCACATGAATATCCTGTTGTTTTATTCTCCCTGTAAACAAAGGGTTGTGAAAAGCCTGGTTTTTCTTGCTACCGGCTCTGGAAGAAGTTTCCCTGATATCTACGGGATAATTTCCTTCCTGTTTTATTTTCTTTCGGGCTGAGGATCTGGAATCAGCGTCAATAATCCCTTTTCTTTTTTTACCTTTGCGGCTTAGGGCCGTGTACTCGTAGACTGGCATGGTTGTTTTTAGAGTTTTTTGTTTTTATTGTCTAATCGCAGTATGATTTGTGAATACGGTGGAGGTTGACGGCACGCTTACTATACCATAAAAGGGTGCGTTTGTTTTGAAAAAAATACTCTTCCACCCGTCCAATATTAATATTGGACAGGTGGAAATAACAACTGCTGCCTTTTCCAAAGGGGTGGGCGTTTTTGTTGAATATTTATCATGTTGACTTTATTTTTTCGTTTGATAAAACTAAGGTATAGTGAAAAATTTAAGCTTTGAATACGCAAAGGAGAGTTTTGTTTTTTTCTTAATAAGAACAGATTGTTTGCTGGATATCCCTTAATATAGAAACAACAACCGTCCAAAATAAAATGAACACTATTTCCAAATTATATAAATATATTTCTCCACGAAAATGTGAAGATTCTGGTTTGGATAAAGGCACTGTTTTTCATGTTTCTCGCTTTGCCCTTACCTGCAGATTTTCATTGCTCTTGCTGCTGATCGTTATTATACCTATGTTTGTAACATCCTGGTGGATAGAGGAAGGTTATCTTATGCCGGGGGAAAATGCATATGTTGCTATTCCCCTTTTTTTACTTATACTGATCGTTCCCTGTGCCAGGTTGTTGAGCAATCTTGTTATAAACAAAGATCTGGAGACCATAAACAAATTTTGTCTTGAGATAAAAAAAGGTAACTATAAGGTTCATTTTCATATAGGTCACGAAAAGGAAGACGAGGAGCCTTTTGTTGTCCTGCTTCGCAACCTTACCTGGATGAGCCATAGCCTTGATGCCCGGCAGAAAAAGACCAGGGGTCGTTTACAGAGGGTGCAGAGTGAACACCGTATAATGAAAGCAAAGGCGTTGCTTGATGGATTGACGGGGTTGTATAACCGCAGATATTTTGAAGATGTTTTGCCAAAAAGACTGGAACATGCAGCTTCTGAGGGAACTGAAATCAGCCTTATATTTATAGATTGCGATAAGTTCAAACAGCTTAACGATACCTTGGGACATCAGGCGGGAGATCAGGCCCTGGAGAAGCTTGCCGAAAGTATCAGGGGGGCTATCCGCTTAGATGGAGATATTCCCTTCAGATTTGGCGGTGATGAATTTGCTGTTCTTTCGCAGGATGTTGGGGTTGAGACAGCCGTTACCATAGCCAACAGGATCCGTACGATTTTCCTTGATAACAGGGTCGGTGAGGTAACCTTGTCATTAGGTGTTGCCACGGCTTTACCTGCCGGTGACCTCTCCGATGGCAGGTTGATGAAGAGGCTTATAAAAGTTGCTGATAAGCAGACATACAGGGCCAAGGAAAATGGGGGGGATAATGTTTGTGCAGCTGATTTTGTGATTACAAATGACAGCGTGGAAGGTTGAAAACTTTAGTATAAGGATCTTGAAAATATGAAAATCATCATTGAATATTGCAGTAAGTGAAATTATAAACCCCGTGCCTCCGGTCTGGAGGATGAGTTGAGAAATAACTTTGCTGATCTGGTTGAGGAGGTGGAGCTGATTGCCAGTTCCGGTGGAATTTATGAGATTGCTGTTGACGGTAAAAATATCTTTTCCAAAAAAAAGCTGAACCGTTTCCCGGAAGAAGGGGAAATCGTGAAGCTTGTCAGGGAATGCTGCTAAGTTATTTAACTCCCCTTCCTAAGGGCAGCTATTTGAAGGTAGCTCTATAAAAATTTTAATGTATCGGAAAATCAAAGTTTCTGTGAGAACAGTTATCAATAAGAAGTTTTTTGAACAGCAGAATATCGAACAAGGAATTTCGAATGATGAAGTAAAAAACTTCTATATTCGAAATTCGACATTCGAAATTCGA
>CAZEMY010000143.1:0-6398 GCA_964513405.1 uncultured Desulfobulbaceae bacterium | reverse complement strand
CGAGGAGCCATAAACAAACATAGGCCACACAAGAAAATGAAAAAATATATAATAACACTATTGTTTTTTATTTTTATATTCAATATATTATCTTCTGTGTCTTATGGAGCCAATAATCCCATTAGAATATCTAATCAAAAAGATGTTACCATAACAAATGAAACTTTTTCGCTTACATACGATAAAAATGGAGGTAAATACGAAAATTCTTTTATAGTTATACGAAATTGTGAAAATGTAATCATTGATAATATAGAAATCATACAAAACAATCCTGATTTTCTCGCAACCTATTCAATAATAATTGAAGATTGCAAAAAAGTAACCATTAGGAACAGTACTTTTAAAGGTACTTGTTTATATCACATTAGAATTGAAGGTTGCGAAGAGATCTTGATAGAAAATGTCACTATTACTGGTCTTGATTATGGCGACAAAGGAATAAGGTCTGGTGGAGGAATATGGATTAACAATGGTGCAACATCAAGCACAGATGATGGTCTATGGAGCCGTAACCCATTAAATTTGCTTAACCTGGTCATAAGAGATTGCAAAATTTCCAATAATTTTGCATCTGATAAAAACAGAAATTTAGACGGAATATTGATCCACTCTGCCTCAAATGGAACAATCTCAAATTGCATTTTTGAAAATTGGTTAGCTGGTGACGCTGCTTTAGATATTTCTCATCGCCGCACAGACAATGATTACACTAATAAACATTTCACGATTAAAAACTGTATTTTCAAAAATAATAAGCATGTTAAAGCCGTTGGCAGAAGCAATCAATCCAATTCAATACAATGGGAAAATAACCTTTACATAGACACCATCATAGGTAATTATCATATAGGCTGGAAAGATCAAAGAATTTTCGAGTCTTATCTCTTTACAAAACCCACCTTTGGTTTTTGGAGAAACTGGGAACGACAGAAAGGCAAGGTTGGCATACATGGGGGGTTACTGCATGTTGAAAAGGGGACTTTATCAGACATCTACAAGCTGAGTTACAAAGCAGGTGATGATGCTTTAAACTACTTGCACATGGACCATAATATTTATAGCTTCCAGGATGAACCTAACAGATTTCTTTCAAAGCAGTTTTATAACAAACCACACACCTTCCCTTTATATAATGATTGGGCATCTTGGCAATCCGAAAAACGAGACAACAACAGCAAGTTCCTAATAGAATCAAGCTCAATATCTGTGCTATCCCAAAACGGATATAGATATCCGGTGTACACAGGATCCATAAATAATGAAAATATAGTTCTCCCAGTGAAGCGTCAACCTGCAACGGATTTCCTGGGGATCCCCAGAAGTAAATTTTGTTATGGTGCAGTATGCCCCACTTCCATAAACCTAATGCCACCAGTCATATTCATCCACGACAACGCAGAAAAATGAAAATTTTACTAAGTAATTACCGATATTTTATATCGGGTGGGCCTGAACGATACATGTTTAATGTTAAAAAAGAGCTGGAAAGCTGCGGGCATGAAGTTATGCCTTTCTCAATTGATTACAAGAAAAATCAATCAACTCCATACAGTAAGTATTTTGTCAGCCCAATCGGTAATCGGGAGCAGATATACTTTGACCAACACAAAAAATCTTTCCGAACTTACTTCAAGACGATCTCACGATTATTCTATTCACCTGAGGTGAAAAAAAATGTTACGAATATTATCCGTGACCAGCAATCTGATATAGCCTATGTACTACATTATCTAAGAAAATTATCGCCTTCACTTATAGCTGGACTAAAAAAAAATAAATTACCGATTGTTGTCAGGATATCAGATTATGCAATGTTATGCCCTCAGGCACATTGTCTTCGAGACGGAGTTCCATGCACCCTGTGTACCAAGGGTGCTTTAAGGTCAAGTGTGAAATATAAATGCGTTAAAGGGAGCTTTTCAGCCTCCCTGATAAACAGCATCGCCACCCACTATCATAGAAAGAAAAAATTCTTTGACCTTATTGATACTTTTGTCTGTACCAATCAATTTATGTACAACATGATGGCAGAGGCAGGATATCCGGAAAGCAAACTCGTATGTATCCCTACTTTTACCGATACCAGTCACTTCTCACCTACACATAAATATGCAAAAAAAGATTATATTGCTTACTGCGGAAGGTTGACAGAAATTAAAGGAATACATACACTACTCGACGCTTATGCTTTATTGAAAAAAAAAGGGCATAAACAGATTAAATTAAAGATTGCTGGCACCGGCGATAAACAATACCTGCAAAGATGTCAACAAATAATCAGTGAAAACGACATGGCAAATGATGTCGAATTGCTTGGTGAAGTTCGCAATGACAACCTCCCTGAATTCCTGGCAAAAGCATTGTTCTCAGTCATACCATCCCTGTGCTTTGAGAACCTCCCTAACTCCATGCTGGAAAGCATGGCCTGCGGTACGCCGGTTATTGTTTCTGATATAGGATCACTATCTCCATGCGTTGATAACGGCTCTAATGGTCTGCTTTTTAAACCGGGAAACCCAAACGATCTAGCTGAAAAGATGTCCTTCTGCCTTGATAACACAAAACTACTCTCAGATATGGCAAGGCAGGCACATAATGAAGCTTTAGATAAATATTCACCAGATAAACACATAACTGCATTAACCCAATTATTCACAAAACTTATTCCATAACTATTGTAAACTACAAGCACAAACTTGTCCCTTTTGGGGATAGTTACCGATAGACTTAACCCGAAAATAAACTTTATCTGAAGAATAAAAATGGAAGCCTGTTTAATAGTTACATATCGATGCAACGCAAAATGTTATATGTGCAATACCTGGCAATACCCCACTAAAAAAGAAGAAGAATTCTCCCCTGAACTGGTAGATAATCTGCCCGGAGGTCTTTCTTTTATTAATATAACTGGAGGGGAACCTTTCCTGTGCCGTGACATTAATGAAATTGTTGAAAAAGCACTTACCAAGACCAAAAGACTGGTAATCAGCTCCAATGGTTACTTTACGGACAGAACTGTCCAGCTTTTTGAAAAATTCGGCAATAAGGTTGGCATACGAATTTCAATAGAAGGACTTCCGGCTGCCAATGATGAACTTCGCGGCATCAAGAATGGCTTTGATCATGGACTGCGAACACTTACTACCCTTTACGGAATGGGAATAAAAGATATTGGTTTCGGAATGACAGTTTCTGACAGAAACTCCAGCGACATGATCGAATTATATCGTCTCGCAGAGGCAATGGGACTTGAATTTGCCACAGCCACCACCCATAATTCATTTTATTTTCACACCAAAGATAACAGTTACGCAAATCATGAAAAAGTTGCTTCCGTATTCGAAGATATTGCCGTAGAACTACTAAAAACAAGTAAACCAAAAAACTGGTTTCGGGCATATTTTAATATGGGGCTCGCCAGAAAGGTGCGGGGACAAAAACGAGTCCTTCCCTGCGAAGTTGGCACAGACATGTTTTTTTTGGAGCCAAACGGAAATATTGTTCCATGCAATGGCTCTGATATACCGATGATTATGGGTAATTTACATCAGGAAAGTTTTGAAACCATATGGAACAGTAAAAAGGCTGAACAGGTACGAAAAATGGTGAAGAATTGCGACAAACAATGCTGGATGATAGGTTCTGCTGCTCCGGCAATGAAAAAAAGAATAACTGTACCTGCCAGGTGGGTCATCAAAAATAAGATTAAACTCCTTACCAGCAAAGATGACAAAATTAAACTATCACCTATAGGTTGCGATTAATATAATCGTCTGATTACCCACATAATTACACAAAACTTCATGAAAATTTTTGTTGCCGGAACCAGAGGGATACCAGATATCCCCGGTGGAGTTGAAAAACACTGCCAGGAATTATATCCAAGCATTGTCAATCTTGGCCATGAAGTAATTGTCGCCACCCGCAAACCATATGTCAATGATGAACAATCACAATGGCAAGGCGTGGAGCTTTGTCACCTTTATGCTCCACGCAAAAAGAGTCTGGAGGCTATTGTTCACACCTTTCTCGCTGTGCTTGAAGCAAAACGAACAAAAGCTGATATAATCCATATCCATGCCGTTGGACCAGGATTATTAGTGCCGTTTGCCCGTTTACTCGGACTAAAAGTTGTGGTTACCAATCATGGTCCAGATTATGATCGAGAAAAATGGGGTAAAGCAGCTAAAACCATGTTGCGGCTTGGAGAATACTTAGGTGGCAAATTTGCCAACGAGGTTATCGTAATTTCCACAGTAATAAAAAAAATCGTCAAACAAAGATGCAAGCGGGACAGCCATCTGATATATAATGGCGTTCCAATTCCAACAAAAAGCAATAGGACAGATTTTCTGAAACGCCAGGGAATAAAACCAGGAAAATACTTTCTTGCTGTAGCACGCTTTGTCCCCGAAAAAGGCCTACATGATCTCCTTGAAGCATTCAAGCAGTTGGACTGCAAAGAGCAACAATTAGTAATAGCTGGCGATGCCGATCATGCAACAAAATACAGCAAATCTTTAAAAGCACAGGCACAGCGAGACAAACGGGTGGTTCTTACAGGTTATATTGGCGGAGAGGATCTTAATCAGATTTACTCCCATGCAGGTTTGTTTGTATTGCCCTCATACCATGAGGGACTCCCCATAGCATTGCTTGAGGCAATAAGCTATGAATTGCCTGTACTTGTTTCAGATATACCAGCTAACAGCGAGGTCAAGATTAACGAAAACAGATATTTCCCGCCGGGAGACATCAACACTCTAACAAGTCAACTTGGTCGATTTATGTCTGATGAGTTACCTGAACAGGAGCGGAGTTACCTTAATAAACTAATTGCGGATAAATACAATTGGCAAAAAATATCAGAACAGACATTATCTGTCTATCAAAACACATTTAAATAAACCAGCTTTCGTGCCAACCCGTTGGCGTAATTCTACCTTGGACCAGGGGAACAAAATTTTACCACTCAAAAACAATGGAGCAAACTGGAATAGACAGGGTGATAAACGAATGGAATGGAAACATGGAACTAAAATCATCAAGCACTTACACAGTTACATTCAGCTAAACAATTTCCCAGCAGAATAATTATGAAAATTAAAAAAATAGGATTACTTCTCAACTCAATAAATTGTAATAAATTTTTATATGAAACAACAAAAGATCTGCATAATGATCCAAATATTGACCTGATTATTCTAATCAACCATGGTCATGCAAATTCACTCAAGAGTGAAGCAAAAAAAAACCTTGCCAAATTTACTGAGTCATTGTTATTCAACATAGCTATATCCGCAGAAAAAAGCTTACTATCGCTTATATTAAAAGAAGTTAAGGAATATAATAAAGGATGTAATAAAGGCTATAAAATAAATGACATCAGTAAAAATATTGTTCACCTCACTCCTATCCATTCAAAGAATCACACTAGGATAAACTATTCTGAAAAAGATAAAAAAAAACTTTTAGATCTAAAATTAGATATAATTATAAACGAGCTGCCACAAGATACCCACAACAACATTTTAAGTGTTGTCAAAGACGGTATCATCTCTCTTCAATATAGAGGTAATCGTTGGACAAGTGGCCAGCCGCCAGCTTTCTGGGAAGTATATTCACGGCAACCTTATACCGGATTTTTCATACAACGACAAACCGGTACCAGAATAAAAAAGAAATTATTTTGCGGGGCAACATTGCGACCCGTCGCTCGTTCACAGAAAATCTTATTCTCCTCCAAAATGAAAGCTATCCGTGCCTGACGGAACTTGTTTTACAATATGTTGAGCAAAGCCACCTGCCCGAACCGGAAAAAGAATTCCCTTTTGCAGGAAAGATTACCAGGCAACCAAAAGCTATCCAGTTATGCTCCTACCTGTTTCGAACATTGTTACTACTTTTCAAAACCAAAGTAGAGAATGTTGCTACAAGAAATAAAAACAAACAGGACATCTGGGGAGTATCTTTCACCGCAAACCCTTGGCATAAAGCCATCCTGGCTCAAGGTACAAAAGTTTTAAATCCCTCCAACCATTGGTTTGCAGACCCTTTTGTTGTCACCTGGGAAAACAAAATCATCTGCTTTGTCGAAGACTACTACAATAAACATAGCAAGGCACACATATCCGCCATCGAAATTCTTGACGAAAAAAACTATCGGATTCTCGGCCCTGTAATTACAGAACCTTTTCACATGTCCTTCCCTTTCATATTCGAATATCAGCAAGAATTGTATATGATTCCAGAAACCAGCCAGGCAAAAGCAATTCGTCTTTATAAGTGCATTGACTTTCCATTGAAGTGGGAGTTCCAGGAAGAACTTTTGTCTAATGTAGTAAGCGCCACATTAAGCACATGTCGCCAAGACCAGCGAGGTCAGTTGCTTTTGG
>CAZEMY010000142.1:0-6415 GCA_964513405.1 uncultured Desulfobulbaceae bacterium | reverse complement strand
AGCTTCATCCCACATTGAGGAGTACTTATCCTTTGTGGAAGACAGGGATTCGTCAACCTTTATCTTTGCCTTATAAGCCGTTTTCATGGTTCCTTTCACAGCCCGGTCAATCAAACACCCGTCTTCAACCTGATCATCACTCTTCAGGCCGGATTTTTTTCCGAGTTTATAAGTCAGATAGCCGGCAGCACCAAGTAGTGCCCAACCAACTGGATTCGTGGTCAACAGGGGTAAAAAAACAACTGGATTTGTCATGGTTTGTCTCCTTTAATATTTTGTTTTTTGATTTATTTTTTGGTGTCCTTTGCAACTTTCTCTTCAATCTGAGCAGGAACAGCGACGATTTGCGATGCCGCATTCTCCTCCTCTCCTTTTTTCCTGCCTCGTTTATAGAGTGCATAACCACCCAGACCAAGAATCAACCAGCCAATCGGTGTTGCTGTTAATGGAATATAAATCATGCTTAAACCTCCTATGATAAAAATAAAAAGTAAATTTAACCGCCGCTCCCAAAAGTCCATTCCCTTGAGGATACCCACACTATAAGGCAACTTTTTAAGGCTGTCAACTGTATAAAATCATTAAGATTCTGTTTGCCGAAAACAATTAGGTTGCAACTCCCTAAGATTAGCAGAGTTAATTACCCAACAATATAATTTTCCTGCAGAAAGGTTTAACCCCAATGAATGTTATTATCTCAGACAATCAATTTAGAGTCAACAAAGCGTTACTTAAAAAAGTTGGAATCAAAGTCAAGCAGGCCATGCCCGGAAGAATAAGAATCCGGGTACGGAGCCTCCAGTACAGAAAAAAACCCTCGGCCTGGATGGGAGAACATTTAAAAAGGGTGCAGGGGGTGAGTAGTGTCGAGACAAAACCTGTTACCGGTTCGGTCATCATCTTTTTCAACCCCGAGCAGACTACAATCAGAGTCTTACTTGCAGAAGTTGTTGAACAGATCCTCCATCCGGTGGCTTACCCTGAACCTCCGGAACTATCAACAGTAAGTAACGGCAGTTGCAGGAGTTGTGGTTGCGAGACGGAAGAGGTATGGCACAAGAAAAAAAGAAGTGTTATCTGGCTGAGCGGATTTATGCTCTATTCAGCCGTGCGAATGTTTATTTTTAAGCTGCCGCTTCTCCAGACACCTTTTAGCCTGATCGGAATCGTTGCCATCCTTGGCACAGCTCCTCTAATCAGGGAAAGCTTAAGAGATCTGTTTGTGGACAAAAAGATAACCGTCAAACCGTTTCTTGCCGCTGGCAGCCTGGCGACCATCGCCATGGGTCAGGCTTTTTCCGCATTGCAGATCATCTGGATATATAATGTTGCTGAGCTAACCGAAGACTATGTCGGCAGACGCTCCCGCCAGGCCATCCGCAACATACTTGAGGTTGCCCCTGCCAACGCCTTTGTCATGGTTGACGGCATGGAGGTGGAGACAAAAGTTGCTGATATCCGGCCCGGTGATATTGTCGCTGTTCATACAGGTGAAAAGATTCCGGTGGACGGCAAGGTACAGGACGGCGAAGCTCTCGTGGATGAAGCCAGCATCAATGGTCGCTCAGAGGCTGTTCTTCACAAGCGGGGCAGCATTGTTTACGCCGGAACCATTATCAGCCAGGGCATTTTATTTATTGAAACCGAAAAAACCGGTGAAGATACCTATCTTGCCCATATCATGCAGATGGTGGAAGATTCCATGAGCAACAAGGCTCCGGTTGAGCAGAAAGCCGATCAACTGGCAAAGCGGCTGATGAAAATAGGACTGGCTGCCACTGCCCTTACCCTGCTTTTTACCCTTGATCCCATGCGGGCGTTGACTGTTATGCTGGTCATGTCCTGCCCATGTGCCACAGTCCTCGCCGCATCTTCAGCGGTAACGGCATCGGTGGCAAATGCAGCCAAAGATTCGATCCTGATTAAAGGAGGTCTTTATCTCGAAACCATAGGCAAGGCAGATGTTTACTGCTTTGACAAGACCGGAACTCTGACCATGGAGATGCCGGAAATTATCTCCATCACCGGTCGGACACCATCTCTTTCCGAGGATAAAATCCTCTCAATGGCTGCAACGGCAGAGTCACACAATCAGCACCCCATGGCTAAAGCTATTCTTGCCGAGGCCACAGCAAGAGGCCTTACCCCTGAGCCGCACGCAGTTTGTGAGTTCAAGGCCGGTCGTGGTGTCCTCTGCACGGTGGGAGGAGAAGCAACCATTCTGGTCGGCAACCGGCAGTTTATGGAAGAGCACGAAGTTGATATAAACTGGTTTGGCAAAAAGGCAGATGCCCAGAAAAACATGGGCAATACAGTTGTCTATGTTGCCAAAAACGGCAAGATTCAAGGGATGCTTGGTGTTGCCAACCCTATTCGCCCGGAAGCTGTACGAGTCCTCGATTATCTGAAAAGTGACGGGGTAAGGAAGATGTATCTCGTTACCGGAGACACAGAAGAAGTTGCCAGAACCCTGATGGATGTATTTCCATTTGATGATTGTCGGGCAGCTCTTATGCCGGAAGAAAAGGCAGCATGGGTGGATGAACTGAAAAAAAATAATTCCGTGGTGATGGTCGGGGACGGGGTCAACGATGCCTTGGCCCTTGCCCACGCCGATATAGGCATAGCCATGGGTGCCGGCGGGGCCGAAGTTGCTCTGGAAGCTGCCGACATTGCCCTTGCCGATTCCAATCTGGAAGGACTTATGAAGGTAAGGAACTTGAGCCACCAGACCATGCGGGTTATTGACCAGAACCATTACCTCGCGATCTCCACCGATCTTATTGGAGCCGCTCTTGCCATGCTGGGTATATTGTCGCCGGTCATGGCCGGTATGATTCATATTCTTCATACCGGCGGAATTCTACTCAATTCCGGCCGTCTCCTTTCCTGGCAGCCACCGGTTGAGCCTTCCGGGTGTTGTCGGGGGTGTTTACTGGCCTGTACATGCGGCGAAGGTAAATGCAAGAAAAGAACATGTTGATTTTTGTTCAAAATTTATGATTATAGATGTAGTGCTTAACTGTTCACCTATATATAAATATCTCTGCAAACATTAAATTATAAAAAAAGGATAAAGTGAAATATTTACTGACAGAAAGCAAAAGCCGGGTTGATTTCATTGCCTATGCCCCCATGCATAAATTCACAGGTTGGGCAACAGAAACACTAAGTGGCAGCATGGACATTGATCTTGACAACTTGAACCTTGCCGACATTCAGGCAGTGGTGAAAACTGCTTTTTTTGACACAGGTGATGACAGTAAAAACAAGGCGATGGTTGATTATTTTTCCCTTGACAAACACCCTGATGCCAGTTTTAACATGACTGAGTGTAAAGAGTTAAGTAAAGTTAAGGATAATATTTATCAACTTACTATTCTTGGTATCCTTGAGTTTTCCGGAATACGCAGGCAACTGCCCATAACCTGCACTCTCAATCGGGCTGAAGGGCATATTCAACTTGATCTTCAATTCAAGTGGTCGTTCAAGGCTTATGGTTTAAAGCCCCCTACCCTGCTTTTTCTAAAAGTCAGAGATATTGTTGACATCAAGGCACATCTTGAATTTACTGCGGAAGGTGCATAGCCTCAAGTGGCAGGTGACAGATTTTGAAAATATGTTCTGAAACTAAAAAACCCACACTCTAAACTCCAAAAAATCATGAATGATTTAAACATGGAAAACATTGTAGATGATTTTCTTGACCATGTTCGTTACCTGAGGGTCAAACACCATGTCCCGGGAAGAATCAGGGTCAAAGCCAGCTTGAATGGTGCAAAGAAACTGATTAGCGTTGGCGGCACGGTTATTGAGGAGACAATATCAGCAATCCCCGGCATTGAAGATTACCGGATAAATAAAAAAGCATTGTCAGTTGTAATTGACTATAATCCTGAAATACTGCCTTTTGAGTTATGGGAAGACATAGGAAAGCTCGGCGAGCAGCCTCTGTACCGGGAGCAAATTAAAAATCAGCTTCTTGATATTCTAAACAACAACAAGGGTAATTCATAATGGAAGAAGAGAAGATCAACCCAGATATAGGCAACGAGCCACAAACCGCAATCTCTGCTCCCTCTCTCCCTCAAGATTCCACAGACGAGACAAGCAACAGTGAAGCAGTTACCGGCAACGAGACAGCGGAGGCGGTTGAAGCCCGTCAGTCCCCAGCAGAACAAGTAATGCCAACGGCTGATACCAGCGACAGCAATGCAGAGGCGACAAGCGGACAACAACCTGCCCAGCCCCGGCAAACTTATCAACTGCCCCCCGGATACGCATTTGATCAGGCAAGCGGGCAAATATTTTTTATTGGGCAAACTGTACAGCAACCACCAGCCCAGCCGGCGATTCAGCAACCTGTTCAACCACAACAACAGGTACAACAGCCGCAACAAGCCTATCAGCTGCCTCCCGGATACGCAGTTGACCCGGCAAGCGGGCAAGTTTTTGTCGGTCAAACTGTACAGCACCCGGTACAGCAACCGGTACAGCCAGGCTATGTGCAACCGGGCGTTACCTACGCCCAACCTGCACAGCAGCCTCCACCTGAACAAATTGCAGCCCAACAGGCAGCAGCCCAGCAGCGTTATGCCAAGGTAATTAATACATTTGAAAAATTTATTGAAGGCGAGGCAACTGTGGCTGATGTGGTAAAAACTCTCTACACTAACACCAGCCAGGACGATCAACTCTGGAAAGGGGCAATAGTGGGGGCGGCGACGGCAGTCCTCCTGACCAGCACTCCTGTGCGTGAAGCCATGGGAAAAACCCTGGGCGGTGTTTTTCCCGGTCTTAAAAGTGAAAAATAACGATTATCAGGCTCCAGTGATACGGCAATAACTGTCATGGCAGACCATGACCACAGCTATAAACAACTCTTCAGCCATCCCGAGCTGATCCGCGATCTGCTTGAGGGGTTTATAAGGGAAGATTGGGTCAAAGAACTTGATACCGACACCCTTGAACGGGTAAACAGCAGTTTTGTGACTGATGATCTGCGTGAGAGGGAAGATGATATAATCTGGCGGGTTAAGCTCAATGACAGTTGGATTTATATTTATCTGTTGATTGAATTTCAATCAACAGTTGATAAATATATGGCTGTCCGGATACTTACCTATATTGGGTTACTCTACCAGGATCTCCTGAAAACCGGTAAACTGCCTGCAAACGGTAAACTGCCGCCGGTGTTGCCGCTTGTTTTGTATAATGGCAGGCAAAAGTGGACAGCAGCAACGAATCTTAGAGATTTGATCCAGGATATCCCAGGGGGGCTGGCAAAATACCGACCTGATCTTAGGTATCTTCTTCTTGAAGAGCAAAGCTATAATGATAATAATTTACCGGCTCACAACCTTGTAAGTGCAGTATTTAGTCTGGAGCAAAGTCAATATCCGGAAGATATCCGCAGGGTGGTGGTTAACCTGATTGCCTGGTTGAAGATGCCTGAACAGGATACGATCCGCCGGGCTTTTACGGTATGGATCAGACGGACATTGCTTCCTGCCCGTCTTCCCGGACAAAAACTACCTGAAATTAATGACCTGATGGAGGTTGAGACAATGCTGGCAGAGAGGGTTAAAGAATGGACGAAAGAATGGAAAGAGGAAGGTATACAACAGGGAATGCAGCAGGGAATGCAGCAGGGAATGCAGCTGACCCGCCAGATACTAAACCAACTGTTAAAAGGGAAGTTTGGTCAAATTCCACCTGAAATTGAATTAAGATTAGAACGGGCTGATGAAAAGCAACTCCTGGGCTGGTCAGAACGAATTTTAACCTCAGACAGCCTCGCTGATATTTTCAAAGATTAAAAATACCATTTACAAAAATAACTTTTATACCAACAAAACAGACAAAGCGAATAAGGAGAACAACATGGAAACGACTCAAACAGCACCCGCATATGCCACTTGGAATCAGGCTCCAGAAGGCTCCACTCAACAGTACACAACTATTCCCGCCGGTGGTGCCCCGCCAGTTCAGGCTCCAGCACCATCTTATCCCCAATATGTGGCAGCTGCCCCGGTTCAGCCCGCAACCGCAGTCACCTCAGAAGCACTTGCTGCGGGAATGTTTGGCCTGATAGTTGTTGCCACCGGCACCATGGGGGCTAACCTTCACAAGGTGCAGGATGGTGACATGAGCATGAGCCAGGCGGTAAATAACAGTCTGGTCAAAGGTGCAGCCGGAGGCATTGCCGCAGCATCAGCAACTGCTGCATCTTCGACCCTGACCAACGGCGGAATTGCAGGACTGGCAGTAACTCTCGCGGCAGCCACCGGGGTCAGTTATCTGCTGAGCAGCAAATAAAAAGCAATTTGTATTGTATACACATAGACACAACCACAAACAGTAAAGGAGAATTTTATAATGGCAGATCAGACAGTACAGCAACAGGTGCAGCCAC
>CAZEMY010000141.1:0-6435 GCA_964513405.1 uncultured Desulfobulbaceae bacterium | reverse complement strand
AAGTAAAAAACTTCTATATTCGAAATTCGACATTCGAAATTCGATGTTCGTTTATGTTTTAAGTACGATGGAGTAGGGATTACCATGGCAAAAAAAGAAACCCTGATCACTGGAATTGATATAGGCTCATCAGCCGTCAAGGTCTGTCAGTTACAGAAGACCAGCAAAGGGTATAATCTTCTGACTCTTGGCAGTGCTGCTATTCCTCCGGATTCGGTTGAAGATGGTGTCTTGCAGGAGCCGGAAGAGGTTGGCAAGGTCATTGCGGCGTTGTTTAAAAACCTTAAAATTAAAAACACCAGGATAGGGCTATCTATTACCGGATATTCCGTGATTGTCAAGAAGATAAGGCTTGAGGTCATGGGAGACGAAGAGTTGTACAAGTACATAAATGATGAGGCTGAGCAATATCTTCCTTTTGAACGGGATGAGGTCTATCTGGATTTTCAGGATATGCAGACAGCGACGGGTGAGAATGAGCAGACAGATATCATGCTGGTAGCCGCTAAAAAGGATGTTGTTGATGACTATCTTGACATGATACGGGAGCAGAAACTTAACCCGGTGCTGGTTGATATTGATGGTTTTGCCCTGGAAAATATCTGGGAGGAAATGACCGGGAACAGTGATGATGCAATTCTCGTTGATATTGGTGCCAGCAAGATAAACATCAACATTATTTCCGGCGGGTTCTCGGTGCTGGCAAGGGATGTTGCTGCCGGCAGTGAGCAGCTTACGGAACAGATTGCCGATGAACTTGACCTTGAATACGAAGAGGCTGATAAAATTAAGCTGGGGGTTGTGCCCGCCGGGGAACATCTTGACCAGTTGCAGGATATTTTTAATCAAACTTGTATCCAGTGGGTTCTGGAGATAAAAAAAGCCTTGGATTTGTACCTGGCAAACCATCCTGATAGACCTGTAGGTAGAATGTTCTTAAGCGGAGGAGGTTCAAAAGTAAAGGGGCTGAAAAGTTTTATTGAGCGGGAAACCGGTCTTGAAGTTACCCCCTTTAATCCATTTGTAAATATGAAGATAAATGCAAAAAAACTTGACCCGGATTATGTCCGGGCCATCGCCCCTGAAATGGCTGTAGCCGCAGGTTTGGCTATCAGACCGGCTGACTTTTAAGATTATGGTACGCATAAATTTACTTCCTGTTCGTGAGATCAGACGCAGAGTTAAGGCAAAGGGAGAGGTTATTATCTTTGCGGTCTGTTTGGTCTGTTTACTTGGCCTGCTGGCTTTAGTTTCGGTGCAGCAGTCGGGTAAGTCAGATGGGCTGCAAGAGGATCTTGCTGTTGTCCAGCAAAAAATAGCTCTCCACCAGAAAATCCTTGCCCGGATGGAAAAGTTAGAAGCGGATAAGGCTCTTCTTGAGACTCAGATAGGTATTATTGACAAGTTAAAAGTTGAGTCCTCCCTGACTGTCCGTGTTCTTGATGAGGTGGCGAGGATAATTCCCAGTCAGCGCATGTGGCTTAGTTCTCTTGGTCAACAGGGTAGCAGCCTGAAGCTAACAGGGATGGCTCTGGACAACCGGACCATTGCTGGCTTTATGGAAGACTTGAAGCAGTCTCCGTATGTGAAGAGTGTTGCCTTGGCTAATGCCTCCCTTAAGGCTTATGCCGGGCGGGATCTGAAATCGTTTTCCCTGTCCAGCTCTGTAGGTATGCCGGATAAGGAAGAAATTACTGAACCAAAACAGTGAGTTATTAATCCATGGCTTCCAGTGCATCCACCAATAGTTTCGATATCTTTCTTGATGAGAAGTACATCCCTCTTGAAAAGAAGATTAAGATAATAATTGTCATTGCCGCTGTGATTGTGCCGGTTGCTTTGTTTTATCTGCTTTCTTATAAGCCGGGGTTGGAGAAAATTGCCGGTGTAGAGCAGCAGATTTCCATAGCTCGAGCGGATTTGCTCAAGGCACAGAAAGCTGCTGCCGATTTGCCAAGGGTTGAGAGGGAGGTCGCAGAAACAAGAAAAGCTTTTGACCTTGCGGCTGTGGTGCTTCCCAAGACCAGTGAGATACCGGATTTGCTTCGCAATATCTCTGATCTCGGTAAGAGAGCGGGTTTGGATTTTCTTACCTTCAAGCCAGGTGCGGAAATTCCAAAAGACTTTTATGCCGAAATTCCTGTGGATATTTCCATCCGTGGTCCATACCATAACATGGGTATTTTCCTTGATCAGGTAAGTAAGCTTGGCCGTATTGTTTCAGTAAACAATATAAAAATGGGTTCACCCAAGAAAGAGGGTGGCGAAATGTTGCTTAACTCCACATGCCGCCTGATGACTTATCGTTTTACCAATATTAAGTTGCCAAGCGAAGCTGGGAAAAAATAAATCTAATTTTGACGGGAATGAGTGTCATGCGGTCTGAATATAAAAAAAATAAAAAGCTCTACTGGATAACGGGATTGTTGTTTGTCGCTGTGTGGGCGATTGGGGTCACTGGTAGTGATGCTGCTGTTGACAATAAAGCAGTTCCAGATTCGGGCGATCCTTTTTCTGTCATTAGCATAGAGGAGGGCGAAACAGCTTTCGAGTATGTTATGGAGGGGAGGCCGGACCCGTTTGTGCCGTTCATTACGGAAAAGGTGGTGACCAAAATTCTTAACCCCGATGAAATTGTTGATGATGATTATGCACCACTTTCTGGCATGCGTCAGTTTGAGCCGGGTCAGTTGAGCCTTGTTGCCATCCTTAAGGGCGATAAGCGGGGAGGGGTTGCCATGGTTGAAGATGTTACCGGCAGGGGATATATGCTGAGTGAAGGAGTTCTCATCGGCAGGCGGGGTGTCGTTTCGGAGATCACTCCCCGCAAGGTGTTGATAGTTGAAACTGCCCGAACCCGAGCCGGTAAAGAGATCAAAAACACGATAGTTATGCGTTTGAATAAAGAGGGAGAGTAATAATGTATCTTTTTTTCTTAAATAAGAAGTTTTCTCCATGCCCCATGGTAAAAATCAGTTTCCGGGGCAGGGCAGCCTGTTTTGCTTCCATGTTTACTGCTATGCTCTTTCTTTTTTGTGGCCTGTCCATAGGCCATTCTGCAGACAAAGAGAGTAACATCATATCCAATATTCAAAGTGTTTATGATGATGGTTTATTGCAGGTGCGGATGAAGGGAAGTGTTGTTCCGGTTTACACAGCCTATGAGCTGTTCAAACCGGCTCGAATTGTCATTGATGTTGCTGAGAGTAAGCTTGATGGTGGCGTTTCTCTTGTCATGCCTGCTGAAAGCGGAATCACCATGAGCAGCAAAAAAATAAATGATGCAAAACCGTTTTTAACGAGGTTTGTCTTTACTCTAAATGAATCCATGCCGTTTTCCGTTCTTGAGCGGGACAGTGATCTTCTTGTTTCAATTGGTGCTGTTGGCATAAATAAGTCTGTGACGAGTGGCTCCGCACCAGTCGAACCGGGAGAAAAAGATGAAATAAGCTCGCTGATATCAGGTCAGAGTACAATTGCAAGTCAGTTGCCGGAAATCAATCCCCTCCAGCCGGCAGGTCAGGCTGGCGGTATTAATGCTGCCGGTTCTAGGCAGGATGCCTTTGGTTTTGGAGGGTTTACCAGAGAGAGAATAACCGTTGATTTTTATAAGATTGATCTCCACAATGTTTTCAGGTTACTGCGGGAGGTGAGCGGCCAGAATATCGTTGTTGATGAGTCTGTCTCCGGTTCTCTTACCTTGGCGTTAAATGATGTTCCTTGGGATTTTGCCCTTGATATTATTCTTAATCTTAAAGGGTTGCAAAAAGAAGAGCGGTTCAACACCATAGTTATCCTCCCCGGCAGTAAAGAATTTTCCTGGCCGGAGCGAGCTGATGATAACCTTGACTTTGAGGCTGATCTGGAAGTTGTAGCCCAGGAAGCCCTTCTTATTCAGCAGCATGATAATGTCCCTATGGTAGTGGCCCGGGCAAGAGAGCTGATTAATAAAGGGCGCAAATTAGAAAGCCAGGACAAGTTTGAGGGAGCGGTAATGGCTTACGAGGAGGCTTTGCAGAAATGGCCGGATAACGATTGGCTGGCTGGTAAAATATCATCTGTTTATCTCGTTCAGTTAAGGCAAAATGCAAAAGCCCTATTTTTTGCCCGTAAAGCACTTAAAGCTGATCCGAAGTCAAACACAGGGTTGCTGAATGCGGCCATAGCCTCTTTCAATATGCAGGATTTTGCCCAGGCTCAGCAGTACTTTGACAAGGCAGTTATGGGCAGGGAGCCGTCAAAAGAAGCATTGCTTAACTTCGCTGTATTTAGCGAAGAGCGGCAGAAACATGAGCAGGCACTCAAACTTTTAAAGAAACATAACTCGCTGTATGGTGAAGATTTAAACTCCATGCTTGCCCGGGCAAGAATTCTGGATAAACAGGGCAAAGATGAAGAGGCCATTGTTGCATACAGAAGAATATTGTTATCCGGTTATGGAATAAGCCCGGATTTGAGAAGATTTATTCAGGAAAGAATGGCTCTTGAGTAAGCCATGTAGATATAAGGTCTTCTCGCCTGCTGTGCTATGTTGTTGATGTTGATACCAGTTATTTGGGATTAGGCATGTGTTTTAGATGCGTGAAATGACATTTACTGCATGTCCCCCGTTTTCAACTATTGTTTAAAGTTGATAGAGGAATATTATTTATGAAATATTTACATTCTCGTATTTTCACCGTTATTTGTTTGTTGCCGCTTGCCCTGAGCGGTTGTGGCGGAAAACAGCCGGCAGCCGAAATTGATATACCAATTGCAGAACAGGTGGCAAGCGTGGCAGAGGTTTCCCCGGCACCTCCTGGCCAGCCTCTTCAACTGCCGGTTCGTTATCAGCGGCCTGGTTTTTTTATCCCTATGGATGAGGCAGGCAGCGAGCTTGGTAATGATGAAAATGAGTTTGTTCTCAAGGTTGGGGCTAATATTACTTCAACCAGGGGGCCGCAACCCCTCTGGGATGTGCTTAAAAGAGTGGTCACCTTGAAGGGGATGAGTGTCAGTTGGGCAAGTGATGTTGATCAGAGTGTTCTGGTTGATGTGAATATCAGGGCGGATGATGGTTTTTTTGAGGCTATTGATAATTTGCTTCGCCAAGTGGATTATTTCCACGAGGTGGAGGATAATACGGTTGTTGTGAAGCATCGGATGACGAGGCAGTTTTTTGTCTCTATTCCCAATATGAAAGGCACTTATACAACCAGTGTCGGCGGTAACTTCCTTAGTGCCAGTGATGCCGCTGTCGGCACAGAAGGTACTGTCAAGGTAGCCAGTGATGCTAATGAGTTTGATGTCTGGGGTAATATAACTGAAAACCTGGATATAATTTTTCAACAATGGGCGACTACGGAAGTTACCTCTGAGGAAGTTAACCCTGAAGCAGGTGGGGAGGGTGTGGTTGCAGGTGAAGGCGAAACTGGGACTGAAGAAGTTGTTCTCCGCTCAGCTGCCCGCCGTCAGGCAATGGGTGACTCTTATTATACCATTGATCGTTCTGTTGGTATGATAACAGTGGTTGCCCCCTCCAATATAGTCAATAGAGTTGAGTCTTACTTGAACTCCTTAAAGAAAGAACTGTATAGACAAGTGGTTATTGAGGCGAGGATTATTGAGGTTTTTCTTCGTGATAACTCTCAAATAGGGCTTGATTGGTCTAAAGTTCTCAGTGGGGACTCTGACAGTGCGCTTCGTGGTGCGGTAAATTTTGGTGGTCCCGGGGGAATGCTCGGAGCCATATACGCTGACTCCGGTCTCGGTGGTGCAGGCTCCTTTGTCCAAGCGGTTTCTCTGCAGAATTGGAATTTTAATGCCATGATCAATGCTTTGAATGAGCAGGGTGATACCCGCGTCCTCTCCAATCCCAAGATAACTGTCATGAGCGGGCATCCGGCAGTGATAAGCGTTGGTACAGATGTGACCTATGTTGCATCGATTGAACAAACGATAGACGAGGGAATTATTACTGTTACAGCGACGCCCGATTCGGTTGTAGATGGTATATCCCTTGGTGTTGTTGCCTCTATTGTAGATGATGATACGGTGATTCTGCACTTAACACCAGTTGCAACCGAGATTGTTGGTGATGAAATTAAAGAAAGACCATTTGGTGCAGGTTCGATGATTGGGTTACCAAAAATAGCCGTCCGGCAGATGTCAACCATGGTTAAGGTTGATAATGGAGAAATGCTGATTATTGGCGGATTAATTGACAGCGTCGAGCGTGATAGGTCTAAGTTTGCTCCAATAGTCGGAGGTATCCCAATCATAAAGTATTTGTTTGGAGTTGATGAGAAGGTAATTGAAAAACGGGAGCTTGTCATACTGTTAACCCCGAGGGTAATTTGATGGCAGCAGATAATAGGATAAAAATAAAGAAAATGACAAACAAGAGGAGAATGACCATGAATTACTGCCGTTACCTGCTTGTCGGTTTGATGGTGC
>CAZEMY010000140.1:0-6445 GCA_964513405.1 uncultured Desulfobulbaceae bacterium | reverse complement strand
GAAAAGGGAAGGCTGACGGTTCCCGGTTCAAAATAGCGGCTTTCATCAAAGACATCGTAGGAGGGAAGAAGCTGTTTGCGAACCCGGTGGCAGACCTTGTTATTCTTAATAAAAAAACCTGAATTATAAAGGGGTTTGCCCTGCCCTTTCCGCCTCTCAATCACTCCAATAATACAGGCGATGCCGCTAACCTTTCCGATAAGTTCTGCCAGGGCAAGGTCATGGGCATCAAGAAACGATTTTCTCTCAAGAAAATCCATGGGTGGATAACCGGACAGGGATAGTTCAGGGAAAACAGCGAGTTTACATCCTGATTTTTTGGCCTTTTCAAGGTACTGGCAGATGGATTGGAGGTTGGTTTTAAAATCTCCGATTATTGGGTTTATTTGACAAAGAGCTATTTTCACTATTACCTCTTAAAGGGGGTGGCACCAGAATTAATCACCAGTTTGACCAGTGCATTTTTTGTTTCTTTGCCCGTTGTTGGTGCAGCTCCTCGATGACTTTAAAGGCTGCATGAAACGGCACGGGTTCACCGCTTCGCTCTGAATGTGCCAGGCGTTCGCGGATTAAAGAAATTCTTACTTTGTACTCTTCTTCTCTTTTTTGCCACATTATCATTCCCCCCTCGTTCCCGTGCTTTGCGTGGGAACGAGTCGCCGTATTACTAAAACCGGCGACGAAAAATAAACAGTACCGGAATCATGGCCAGACAGACTGTGCCAAACCTGTAACCGTAACGGACAAAAAGAGTTTCTTCTTCAAGAATAGGAACCCGGGCAGTAATTGTCGCCGGCGTAAATATATCCGTCTCTTGCATGACATTGCCAACCGGGTCAACAAAACCGCTGATTCCGGTATTTGCCGCCCGCACCAGGGAGCGTTTTGTTTCCACAGCCCTGAAAACCGCCATGGCCATGGACTGATAAGGAGCACTGGTTTTCCCGTACCAGGCATCGTTGGTGATGTTCACCAACAGGTTAGCACCATGGGCAACCTTATCCCTGGCAATCTCGGGGAAAATAGACTCATAGCATATCAGCACCCCAATCCGGATGGACTCACCAAGCATAAGCGGCAGAGAAGATTGACCGGCTGAAAAATCCCCGCTGCCCTCCACGAGAGGGGAAAGAAAAAAGAAAAAATCCCGCAAAGGCACATACTCACCAAATGGCACAAGATGCTGCTTTGCATAGTTACCTATAATTTCACCGTCTGGTGAAAACAGCAGGACACTGTTATAATAACGAATAAGTGGCTCTCCATCGCTTTCTCCCATGGTCATGGTAAAGGTCGGAGCACCGGTGAGCATATAAACATTCTCCTCGCGGGTAAATTCTCCTATTCGCTCTCCGAGGGGGTCCCGCTGGGGATAAAAAGGCAAGGCTGTTTCCGGCCAAACCAGAAGCTCTGTGGTATTGCGTAACCCCTGGCGGGATAGTTTTTCATATATATCAACGGTTGCCTCTTTTTTATCCGCCTGCCATTTTTCATCCTGGAGAATATTACCTTGCACCACAGTAACTTCTGCGGTGATAGCACGCCCCATACTCTGTGCCATGGTCTGATATTTAAGCATTGAGTAGCCAAAAACAAAGATAATAAAACTGCAGGCAACAAAAAGAAGCCGTTTTTCCATGCTGACATTCCAGTTTACCTGGGGTAGTTGCCTGTCAATAATTGCGGCAATAAATGCACAGACCAGAACAACCGTAAACGAAATAATATGATGACCACCAATATCGGCTGCCTGAATCAGCATGGGCTGGGAGTAAAGCCCGTAACCTATATCAAGCCAGGGGAAACCTGTAAACAACATACCCCGCAGGGTTTCCAGCCCTACCCACAGTAACGGTGCCGCCGCGACCATGGTAATAATCGAGCGTTCTTGCTGCCAGTGACGACCGGCAAGCCAACTCAGGATAAAACAGAAACCTCCCCAGTACAATGCCATATATGCCGATAATAACAGCATAGCCGCCACACTTATCCAGAGCGGCATTCCCCCGTATTTTTCAAGAACAACAACAATCCAGTACAGAGTCAAGGCATGATAAATCAGACCGGCAAGCAGCCCCATGCGAAAGCTCTTGCGGGGAGGAAGGTATAATGCCGCAAGCAATAGTGGAATTAGAGAAACAAACAACAACGGCCACCAGCCAAAATGTCCCGGCATCGCCAGAAAAAGCAAAAGAGCTGTACTGATGGCAGCCGCACCAGGGGAATAAATATTTTTTTTACTTTTTTTCTTTTTCTGCTGAAACATCATCCTGTTCCGTTGTGCATTTTTCAACCCTGAGAGTTTTAATTCGCCGCTGATCCGCCGTCTGAACCGTAAACCGCAGACCATCAACTTCGACCACTGCACCTTTTGCCGGAACCCTGCCCAACTGGTGAAGGATAAGACCGCCAATGGACTCATAGGGGCCTTCTGTGACAGTTATCCTGAAAAACTGCTCCACCTCCTCAATATCAATCTTGGCATCCACCTGAATAATACCCTCTTTCACAACCCGTAACTCCAGCTCATCCTGGTCATGTTCGTCATCAATCTCACCAACAATTTCCTCGACAATATCCTCAAGGGTAATAAGTCCCCTGACACTGCCAAATTCATCAATAACCATGGCAAGATGACTTTTTTTATGCTGAAAATACCTGAGCAGCTCAGCAATAGGGGTTGATTCCTGGATAAAAACAGGCGGGTAAAGGCAATCTTTTAAATCATCTTTTTTTTCTTCTTCCGACCCGTTCACACAGTATGGAAGAAGATCTTTTGCGTGAAGAACACCTATAATGTCGTCGGGGTTAGACTTGTACAGAGGTATTCTGGTATGTCCCTCCTCAATAATCAGAGCAATTAACTCTTTCACGGAAGACGAGCAGTCAGCTTTTATAATTTCAGCAGACGGAGTCATTATTTCCGAGGCTACGGTATCTCGAAAATCAAAAATAGAGCTGAACATCCTCTCTTCATGGATGGTTATCAACCCGTGCTCTTCACCCTCTTCAAGAAGTTCCTGAATTTCATTTTCCAGCTCTTCCGTGGTATCCGGAGAGGAACGCATTTTTAAGAGCGACTTCACTTTCTCCAGGACATTCTTCCTAGCAGGTTCCGGGTCCGGCGGATCAGTTTCTTTTTTTTCCATATTTTCTTTAGATTAAAGACCTCCTGGAATATAATATCCTGCGGGCATAAAATAAACAGATTTGCTTCTCAGCGTAATCTATTTTAATATTGGTAATGTACATTAAATAACTTGTGCAGACAAGGCATGCCTTGTCTCTACCTTATCCCGTCTCCTGTTCAAATTATTTAATTCCCCTTCATTACAACCTTTAATGACTACGACCTGTAGATGACAATTTAAAAAATTGAGCGGAAATAACAAGGGAAAACAGATATTTTTCAGAAAACCTGCCAACAAGAGAGCATTTTTTTGCCAACCTGCCCACCGAAGGCGGCTCCACCAGAGCCTGCAACCCCTGTTCTGTTGTGGGATAGCTACCATTATCCAGATTATACATTTTTGAATGTCGAATGCCGAAGTAAAAAAACAAAAACTAAAAACATAATAGCAGTATCCTACTGCTTCTGTTTGTATTTTTGAGTAGTGTTTTTTAGCATTTATATCAACATTCAATATTCGATACTCGATGTTCGTTTATATTTTTTCTGCCCGCAGGGCATTATGTTCACTGATCTGTGATCAGTTTTGTGTTAGAGTATTGCACAAAAGGTTATATTGGGTTATTTCCAGTGGGTGAAGGAAATTATATGGCAACCAAAGGCAAAGCGACAACTAAAAAAGATAAGGGAACAGAGCGTTAAGGAAGAAATTCTTGATGGCGTTGAATCCTTAACGGATTTTCCCCATGTCCCTGGAGTTAAGCCTCTCAAAAACCACCAATGCACTCATCGGCTAAAAGTTGGGACATATCGAGTACTGTTCAGCGGTTTTGAAACTGTCAACATTATAAGCATTGAGGAGGTAAAAAAACGCAATGAGCACGCATACCGTTGATTTTCAAACAATTGAATACGAGGGGGTCCCGGCATTTGTTTTGGTTCCATTTAATATCTTTAAAAAAATCCAGCCTCTTCTTGATAATGAGTACAAGAAGTCAGGCATACCACATGAGATTGTTAAGCGTAATGTGTTGGATAACACGACCATGATTAAAGCATGGCGTGAATATCTGGGTATGACTCAAAAGCAACTTGCTGAAAAGGCAAAAATCACCCAGCCAGCCATCGCTAAACTTGAATGTTCCAGCTCAAACCCCAGAAAAGCCACCCTTAAAAAAATTGCAGATGCTATGGGCTTGTCTTTGGAACAGATTCAGGAATAGTCTTTCTCCTGTTCCGTCCTGTCCGCATTGGCAGGACAACATACATCGCACCTGGTGCAACACAAAAAAGTGATAAAGAAGCCCGTATGTCTCGCAATGATTTCGCAATTGAAATTGAATGTCGAATGTCGAACAGGTTGCCCTGCATTCCCACGCAGAGCGTGGGAACGAGCAAAACAAGAAAAAATGACTTTTTTTATGAAAAGCAGGGTGAAGGGTGCTTTTTCCTGCATTTTGCATCTTTGCAAGAACGCACGAGTAGGGTAGAGTGGTGTCTTTATAATTATTCTTAACAGCAAAAAGGTATCCGATACTGACCGATATCTTCTCTTATAAAATATATATAACAAAAGAGGTTTCGCGTGCAAGGCAAAGTACTGATAGCCAATCGCGGAGAGATAGCTATTCGCATTATGGATGCCTGCATTGACCTGGGGCTTGAGTTTGTTGTCATCTATACCGATGCCGACCGGGAATCTGAGCATGTTGCCCGTAACCATACCGATGGCCCCCGTCAAAATGCCTGGAAGGTGACGAGGTACACCGATGCCAACGATATTCTCGCCATTGCCGACCATACCCTGTGCACAGCCATCCATCCCGGATATGGATTTTTCTCTGAAGATTTTCGTTTCGCCCGCCGGGTTACCATCCGTGACCGGTCGCTTGTCTTTATCGGTCCCAAATGGGAAGTAATCAAGAGCCTCGGCGATAAAATAAATACCAAACGACTTGCCAACCAGCTTGGTATTCCGACCATACCCGGAACTGATGCTCCCATCTACAATGAGATGGAAGCCGAAGAAATAGCCCTTCACCTTTTTAAAAACCAGGAAGCGGAAGATGTCAGTCAGCCTGCTGTCCTGATCAAAGCGGCAGCCGGTGGCGGCGGCATGGGGATCGAGGAAGTTACTCAGATAGAACAGTTTCGGCGGACATACCGTCAGGTTCAGAACTACGCCAAACGCCAGTTTGGTGATGGCGGAGTCCTTATAGAACAGCGATTGACTGATTTTAACCACCTTGAGGTTCAACTGGTCTGTTCCCACCATGACGAGAGAGTTCATTTCAGCTCCCGTAACTGTACTATCCAGTCCACCGGTCGTCAGAAACGCATTGAGATCGCACCAGGTTTTGACAACTCATGCTTTGCCTACCCCTTTGACAGCGGTGAGGTTCTTGATAAAATTGTTGAATATTCCCTTAAACTTGCGGGGCATGTTAAGTACGATAATGTTGGCACCTGGGAGTGGATTGTCAGTAACACCGGCAAGCCGTACCTCCTTGAGGTAAACACCCGCATTCAGGTTGAAAACGATGTCTCAGCCCGGATAAGTTATCTAAATGATGTCCACCCAAACCTTATCAGGGAGCAGATCAGACTGGCTCTCGGAGAACCCATGGGCTACAGCCAGGATGATATAAGGTTCCATGGAGCATCTATTGAGTTGCGGATAGTAGCCGAAAATCCGGCTCGTGATTTTGCCCCATGGATTGGAACCATTACCCGTTTTGACCTGCCCGATTATAAATGGTCATCGGTATATACCCATGTTCCCGGGGACAGACCTTATCCGATCCCAAGTGAATATGACCCAAACCTTGCCCTTGCTCTGGTATGGGGGGACGATGTGGCTCAGGCCAAACAACGGGCTGTTGAATTCCTTGACAACACCATTATCCAGGGTAATAGTTCTGCGGGAACCGGGATTTTGACAAACCTCACTTACCTGCGCAATAACCTTGACCGGCTGCTTACTTTTTAAAACTGACACAGTCTGTCAGCTTTAAATATGAAACCCGGAATATGAAACCCAAGACCTTATGAAAGAACAACTGAAAAAACTACAGAATATCGAACAGCGAATCGATTATCTCACCCATATAAAAAACACCGATAAATGGGGGAATCTTTCGGTTTTCAAGGATGACTGTGATGAACTTAAATCTCAACATTATGAGCTTTGCGAAGAAGATTTCGACCAGAAAATAGAAAAACTGGACAAATCTGTTCGTTTTCTTGAAGCCCGCTGTGAAGAAAGGCTGACCGCCATGGAACGGGTTCGGATTGTCCGTAATCCTCAGCGGTTTA
>CAZEMY010000139.1:0-6447 GCA_964513405.1 uncultured Desulfobulbaceae bacterium | reverse complement strand
TGAAAATTGCCCCGATTAGAGGGGATTGAGACTTTCCACCTATATAATGTTTTCCGTTTTGTTCCACTACGTTTGAAAATTGCCCCGATTAGAGGGGATTGAGACATAAACTTATTCGTTCCCACGCTCTGCGTGGGAACGAGGAATATTCGACATAAGCCATAATTCACAGGCCACACCGCAGAGCGGTTTTACCAGAGCGGCTGGGTGTGTTAGTGTAATCCGCCGCTCTTTGTCCTCGTTACACCGATTAAGCGGTGTAACGCCACGCATAGGCTTCCGTCGCATATCCAATTTTTATGTAAAATCTTTCCCATTGCAGTGGCACGACACTCTTCGCTTGGGTATTTATAAAAACCGGGAAACTTCAGTATCGAATTAAAAAGTATTGAAAATATGATTTTCTATTTGAAACTGGAGCGTAATCAATGAAAAACAGCAATAGAAAACTTATTCTTCTCTTTAACCACGAGTTAACCGGCGACCAGAGGGATGATATTCACAAGAGCCTTGGCGTTACCGATATTGTTGATCCTCCGGAGAAAATAAGGGAGATTTGGAGGCAAATCCCAGCGGATAGTGAAGATATAGTATCCATCCTTGCCGGCGTGCGAAAATGGTTGAAACAAACGGGTTCCGAAAATGATTTCGTCCTTATCCAGGGTGATTTTGGGGCTGTCCATCTGCTGGTGGAATACGCCATGGTGAGTGGTCTGATACCGATATATGCCACCACGAAAAGGGAGGCGATGGAGAGGCATGGCAGGGATGGTGAGGTAAGGACAACTCATATTTTCAGACATGTTCGTTTTCGCAGATTTGTTAATCCCTATGCACTCAGACCCTCGAGGGTTGCGGTGGAGTCGGTGTCCAAAGAGCTTTTTACGGGCAAATCGTCACCTGCCGATGACAGGTTAGAGGTTATCTTTTCTGAACTGAAAAAATATGGGAGCTGGGGGCAGGGTGGTGAAGAGAGGGTCGCAGAGCTTTGTCGGGAGATAAGAGAAAGGTATCCCGATAGTTTAAGTGAGTTTAATAAGGTGCTTGGCAGTGCCAAGAGAGCGGGGGGAATTATTAACGATTGCCGAAAACTTGGTCGTGCTGGTTTGCAATCAAAAGCCGCAAACAAAATGGCCAGGAAGCATAATCTTGATTTAAACAGGACAAAAGTTGAAGAACTGCTGGAAATGCTTAAAAAAGAATTGAGGGAAACAGGTTTTGCAGGCCTATGTTACAAGGCGGACAACTCTTTTGCAGGAGGCAGGACCGCAGCGAAGAGGTATAAAGAAGAACGGGAAATTTTAAAAAGCGGAGCCCGTAAGCAAACAGTTAGACCCCGCCCGCAACGAGTTGCGATGCCGGGCAGCCCTTTGATTGAAAAGATCCCTGTTCCCAGGGGTCGTCCGTTACCCGTACCCGTCGGAGTACTCCACGCAAATGATATCAGGGGATTGCAGCCCTGCTCAAGGTGGGAACTTCTTCTCGATGAAACAGGTTCTGACTTTGAAGAGAGTGCTCAGGTGTGCCTGGACACAAAGGCAGATCTTGGTCGTATGGTCGGGCTTCTAATTCCGGCTGAGGGCAAACCCCTTCCGTCTCTTCCTAAAAAAGGGTGGCATGCCACCGAGGTGAAAGATCCGCAGTAAATCAATACGGTACTCCAAAACATTCTTGATGGTGAATGTGGTATTTTGGGTTTGAGTGTAAAGAGTCTCCAATCCACCCCGGGCAGCCGCTGGGCCCAGTTGGCAAAGGCGGTGATTGAATGGGTGGTACGGCTTGTTCCCGTGGACGGTCCCACCAGTATTGAGGTTTTGATTGAGCAGCGTGGCGAATATGAAAAGGGGCAAAACTGGCGGTTGATGGCGGATGTAATCAAACATTCATTGGCAAACACCCTGCCGGAGCGGGCAAAACATATCAATCTGAAAATAAAAACCATCAGTAAGTATGAACACAGGTATAACGGCTTCGTTGATGCCGTTGCCTATACCTAGGCTCAGTCCAGTCCCATGTCTTCCCTTCGTCTTAAAGACTCACAGCTCTCCGGAACCTGTCTGCTCAGTGTTGATGCCGGTCTGTTACTTGATAACTGGAACAGTTTTCAGCTTGGCGGTGTACTTGCTGCTGATTACTGGAGTATGCTGGTTGCCAGTAAAGATGCCGAAGCTACCGGTGCTTTGCTGACAACCCTGCTGGATGCCCTTGGCAACGAGTGCCGGGCAGATAAGCAATTGTGGCTCCGTTATCTTAAGCATTGCAAGGGCCATGCAACTGGAAAAGCCGTTAATCTTGGTTTGCTTGGCAGGCAGATTGACTGGCTTGAGCGTTTTAAACCGGAAGATATGGTGATCTCAGGTCAGCTTCGCCTTGCTTGGCTTACGGTAAAACTTGCAGGGGCAAACCATTTTGGAAACACTGAAATAAACTGGTTAAGTGAACTTGAAGAGCTTGGCGACCGTTTATATGTGGAAGATGCTCCGCTGGTATGCCATGCCGATCTGCACCGGGCAGTACAGGAAACCAACCGTTTCCATTTTAACCATGCCTCAGATATCCTTGACCGCTGGCGTGACTGTGACCCCGCCATCCCCGGACTTGTTTACTGGGGGCAGGTGCAGTCCAGTCTTGGTCAGCATGCCGCCTTTCTCGGCGATCTGGACGGGGCGGTTATCTACTTTGACAAGGCTTTGGCTGCCTTTGCCGGGCTTTATGACGGTGGTGTCAGGGATTGTACCCAGACCCGAACATATAAAATCATCGCCATGATGGATAATGACTCCTGTACCGATAAAGAGATTATCGATGAATTTTTCAAATTATCCGCCGACCTTGATTTCCAGAGAGATATTCTCTCTGGAAAAGCGGCAAAGGACAAGTATATTCATCATGTTCTTCTTCGTTATCTAGTGAACCGGGGAAACCAGACCATTATAGAACAGTACCTTGCCCATCCGGATGGCTGGTTGACCGGCACGGGGCATCCCTGGCCGTTGATTCAGGCATATCGGGCTTTATTGCTTTATCCCCATGACCCAAAACGGGGTCTGCAAACCATAAATGATGGTGCTGTCTTGGCATTTGCAGCAAACCAGGGTCCCACCGTGCAACTTATAGGGGCGTGTCTGCGGGCAATTAGTCATGGTTGGGGGGATAAGTGGCTGGAGTATGATAAGCTGCTGAAATCTCTGGAAGCGGAACTTCCCCATGCTGAAAACTCCATTGAAAAGATCAGGGAGTTTATTGCCAGTCCCGGGGATGAACGGGAGTTTATCAGCGGAGTGCTGCCCTTTAATTTTCGCTGACTTTTTCATCCGAATGCCGTAGCGAGCGGGGAGAACACTCCAGTGCCAGAGATTATGCGGGGCAAAGTTGATTAATTCTCGTTCCCACGCTCTGCGTGGGAACGAGGAATGTTCAAATGTTCATAAAGCGGCTTTATATCTCCTCAAGTGCTTTGAAACGACTCTTGAGAAACTTCCAGGATCTGTCCACATCCTTTTGTGATTCCTCCATGAGCTGATCCGCCATTTCAGGATTGGACAACTTTAGCATACGGTACCGGTTTTCACCAAGGGCATAGTCGGCAAATGATATGCTCGGCTCTTTGGAGTCGATGATAAGCGGGTTTCCCTGCTCTTCAAGCATAGGGTTATACCGGTACAGGGGCCAGTGACCGCACGCCACCGCCTTCTGCTGCTGTTCAAGACCTTTGCCCATGTCGATACCGTGGCTGATGCAGTGGGCATAGGCAATGATAAGGGACGGCCCGTTGTACGCCTCAGCCTCATTAACTGCTTTTACCAGTTGTTGCCGGTTTGCCCCCATTGACACCTTGGCTATATAAACATTACCATAGGTGGAAAAGATCATGCCTATATCTTTTTTGGGCATTTTCTTGCCGCCAGCGGCGAACTGGGCAACCGAACCTCTTGGGGTTGACTTGGACATCTGACCGCCGGTATTTGAGTAGACCTCGGTGTCCAGAATCATGACATTGACATTCTCGCCGGAAGCAAGGACATGATCAAGTCCTCCGTAACCTATATCGTAGGCCCAGCCATCGCCGCCAAATATCCATACTGATTTTTTCACCAGATAATCAGCCACATGAAATAGCCGTCTGGCGAGTACTGAGTCTGATCCTTCCAACTTCTGTTTTAGAGATGCAACTCTTTCCCGTTGTCTTTCAATATCTTCCTGGCTCTGTTGCACAGCGGTGAGAATTTCATCAGATAATTTACCGCTTATAATTTTTTCCTCCACGACAGCTTGCATAAGCTCAATCGCCTGTTGGGAGAGCTTGTTAACGGTTTGCCTCATCCCTAAACCATATTCGGCATTGTCTTCAAAGAGAGAATTTGACCAGGCAGGTCCAAGACCGTCACTCCGTTTGCAATATGGGGTTGAGGGCAGATTACCGCCGTATATGGAAGAGCAGCCGGTGGCGTTGGCAATATACATTCGATCACCGAACAACTGGGTGACAAGTTTTATATACGGGGTTTCTCCGCAACCGGAACAGGCCCCGGAGAACTCAAACAGGGGCCGGCGGAGCTGGCTGCCTTTAATAGTGGTCGGCTTGCTGAGGTTGTAGTCAACTTCCGGGAGGGCAAGAATCGCTTCCCAGTTTTTGTCTTCCCGTCGGGCAAGTTCTTTGGTGTTTTTGGCCATGGTCAATGCCGTGGTTCCTGTTTTGTTGCCGTCACTGTCTTTCCTGCTGGCCGGACAGGTGGTATTGCAGTGGGTGCAACCATTACAGTCCCGGGTGGAGATGGCAAGGACAAACTTTTTCTCTTTAAACTCCTTGCCTTTTGCATCGGCGAATTTAAAGGTTTCGGGCGGGTTTATCGCCTTTAGCTCATCATTGGTAACGATTTTTATGCGGATGCAGCCATGGGGACAGACCATGGCACATTGTCCGCACTGGATGCAGGTTTTAGCATCCCACTTGGATACATGACCGGCGACATCCCTTTTTTCCCATTGGCTGGTGGCGGTTGGCCAGCGGCCGTTGGCGGGGATCTGGGAGGTTTTAAGTTCTTCACCCTTGCCTTCAATCATTTTGGCGGTTACTTGCCTGACAAAGTCGGGGGCATTTTCTGAAACCACCGGCGGCAGTTCATGACCGGTTATTTTCTTTGCGATGGCTATTTTGACAATGTTGTTGACGGCACCATCAACCGCTTCAAAATTCATATGGACAACTTTGTCGCCTTTCTTGCTGTAAGTTTTTTTGATTGCATCCTTGATGGCCGTGATCGCCCCCTCTTTGCTCAGAATGCCGGAGATAAGGAAGAATGCGGTCTGCATGATCATGTTGATACGGGCACCGAGACCAAGGGCTTCTGAGAGTTTGATGGCATCAATGATATAGAAAGTGGCTTTTTTATCAATAAGTTGCTGTTGTGTTCTGGCGGGGAGATGATTCCATATTTCAGTTTCCGGGTAAGGGGAAGTAAGGAGAAATGTCCCGCCTTCCTCAAGGTTGGAGAGCATGTCATAACTATCAAGAAAGTTGTAATTATGACAGGCTATAAAATTTGCCCTGTTGATAAGATAGGGAGCGACTATCTGGTTTTCGCCAAACCGAAGGTGAGAAACAGTTACCGAGCCTGATTTCTTAGAGTCATAAACAAAAAATCCCTGGGTGGAGTTATCGGTGTCTGTGCCGATAATTTTAATGGTATTCTTATTTGCCCCCACGGTTCCATCCGAGCCAAGACCATAGAACATTGCCCGATAGACAGCATCCCCCTCTATATTAAAAGACTTGTCATAATCAAGGCTGGTAAAAGCAACATCGTCATCAGGCCCGACACAAAACCGTCTCTTGGGTGGTGTGGCAATCATGTTGTCAAAGACAGCTTTGACCATGGCTGGAGTGAATTCGGCAGAACCGAGCCCGTAACGACCGGAGAGAATAACCGGCATGAAAAGGGCAGGGTTGTCTTCAGCAGCTTCCCCGATAGCTGCCCTGATGTCGAGATATAAAGGTTCCCCCATGGAGCCTGGCTCTTTAGTGCGGTCAAGAACCGTGATTCTTCGGACTGTTGCTGGCAGGGCGTTGATCATTGCGGCTGCGTCAAAGGGACGAAAGAGGCGGACAATAACCATGCCGATTTTTCTGCCTTGGGAGGCAAGGTAATCAATGGTTGCCCCAACAGTTTCAGCACTGGAGGCCATGGTCACAATTATATCAGTGGCATCGGGCACACCATGATAGTCAAAGAGGTTGTACTGACGACCAGTTATACCAGCAAATTTATTCATTGTTTCCTGAACAATCGCCGGGGTTGCCTGATAATATTTATTGACGGTTTCCCGACCGGTAAAATAAACATCAGGGTTTTGGGCAGTACCGGACATGGAGGGGCGATCCGGGGTCAGAGCCCGTCTGCGGTGTTCCAGAACCAGCTCTTCGTCAATTACTGCTCCCATATTTCC